>JAGRFO010000107.1 GCA_020446005.1 Rhodocyclaceae bacterium
ACGTCAAGATGCTCGACGAGCGCGAGGGCGAGGTGCCGCCAGCGGATCGTCCGCGCGCCTTCAACACCCAGTCGGTCGGGCGACGCTTTGCGATCGTGGCGGCCGGGCCGCTCGCCAATCTTGGGCTGGCGGTGCTGTTGTACTGGGTAGTGTTCGTCGGCGGCGTCGATGAGCTGCGAGCCCGGGTGCAGGTGGTGTCGCCGCAGAGCATCGCTGCGCAGGCCGGATTCCAAAGTGGCGAGGAGATCGTGGCGGTCGGCGACGAGCCGGTGCAGTCCTGGCAGGACTGGCGCTGGGCCTTGCTCAAGGCGGTGATGGATGTGCCCAGCGTGGGGGTGACCGTGCGGACGATCGGCGGTGGCGTGGTCGAACGCCGATTGCCGCTCGAGAGCGTGGTGGTTGACGAGGCGCGCGACGATCCAATGGTCCAGCTCGGTTTGCGCCCGTTCCGCACGCCGATTCCGGCGGTATTGGGGCAGATCGTGGATGACGCGCCGGCGGCGCTGGCGGGCTTGCAGCGTGGTGATCAGGTGTTGCGCATCGATGTGAGCGAAATCGAGGACTGGGGGCAACTGGTCGAGATCGTCAGCGCGGCGCCGGGCCAGCCCTTGCGCTTCGCGCTACGCCGCGACGGTCAACTGATCGAACGGGTGGTGACGCCGCGTGAGGAGATGGTCGACGGCAAGCGGATCGGCCGGATCGGGGTGGGGGTGGAGACGCCGGCCGAGGGGCGCGAGGCGATGTTCGTGCGGATCGCCCATCCACCACTCGAGGCCTTCCAGCGCGCGGTGCGTCAGACCTGGGAGATGAGCCGCTTCAGCCTGGCGATGATCGGGCGCATGATCACCGGTGAGCTGTCGTGGAAAAACCTGAGCGGGCCGGTCACGATTGCCGACTACGCGGGGCAGTCGGCGCGCATGGGAATGGATCACTATCTGAAGTTTCTGGCGCTCATCAGCATCAGCCTGGGGGTGCTCAACCTGCTCCCCATCCCGGTGCTGGATGGTGGGCATTTGCTGTATTATGTGATCGAAATGCTGCGAGGCGGACCGGTGCCCGAGCGTGTGATGGAAATCGGCCAGCAAGTCGGTCTTGCCCTGCTGGTCATGCTCATGGCCTTCGCCTTTTATAACGATATCAATCGCCTTGTCTCGGGCTGACATCTCCATGAAAAGCAAGTTTCTTTCCGGGCTGCTTGCCGCCCTGTCTGTGGCTGCACCCGCGTTCGCGTTCGAGCCGTTCGTCGTCAAGGACATCCGGGTTGAGGGGATCCAGCGGACCGAGGCGGGCACGGTGTTTTCCTACCTGCCGGCGAAAGTCGGTGACCGGTTTACCGAGGCGCAGGCGGCTGAGTCGATCCGTGCGCTGTTCGCCACCGGGTTCTTCGATGATGTGCGCATCGAGGCGGAAGACGATGTGCTGGTGGTGGTGGTCGATGAACGTCCGGCGGTGGCGCAGATCGATTTTGTCGGCGTCAAGGAGTTCGAGAAGGATGCACTCAAGGCCGGTCTGAAGGAGGTGGGGCTGGCCGAGTCGAGGATTTTCGACCGCTCCTTGCTGGAGCGCGCCGAGCAGGAACTCAAGCGCCAGTACCTGACCCGCGCAAAATACGCCGCCACGGTGCAGACCACGGTGACGCCGCTGGAGCGTAACCGGGTGGCGATCCGCTTTGATGTGGTCGAGGGCGAGGCGGCCAAGATCCGCCAGATCAAGATCGTCGGCAACACGGTGTTCGACGAGGACGACCTGATCGATCTGTTCGAGCTGACCACGCCGGGCTGGCTGACCTGGTACACCAAGACCGACCAGTATTCGCGCCAGAAGCTCTCCGGCGACCTGGAGACGCTGCGTTCGCATTACCTTAATCAGGGCTACCTGGATTTCAGCATCGACTCTACCCAGGTCTCGATCACGCCGGACAAGAAAGACATCTACCTCACGGTGAGCATCACCGAGGGCGAGAAGTACACCGTGTCGGGCGTCAAGCTGACCGGCGAGCTGATCCTGCCGGAGGAAAAATATCGGGAACTGGTCAAGGTCAAGCCTGGCGAGGTGTTCTCGCGCGAGGCCATCACCGACACCAACAAGGCGATCACCGATGCGCTGGGCAACGAAGGCTACGCCTTTGCCAACGTGAACGCAGCGCCGGAAGTGAATCGTGAAAAGCACGAAGTGGCTTTCACCATCTATGTCGATCCGGGCAAGCGGGTGTATGTGCGGCGGATCAACATTTCCGGCAACGATCGCACGCGGGACGAGGTGTTGCGCCGCGAAGTGCGTCAGATGGAAGGCGCCTGGTACGACGGCGAGCGGATCAACCAGTCCAAGGTCCGGCTCGACCGGCTGGGCTTCTTTGACGAAGTGGCGGTGCAGACCCCGGCGGTGCCCGGCACCACCGATCAGGTGGACGTGGACCTCAAGGTCAAGGAGCGGCAGACCGGCAACCTCGCGCTCGGCATCGGCTTCTCGAGTTCGGACAGCATCGTGCTGTCAGCCTCGGTGTCCCAGCAGAACCTGTTCGGCACCGGCAACGCGCTGACCTTCGTGATCAACTCCAGTTCGACCAACCGCACCTATTCGATCTCCTACACCAACCCGTATTCCACCATCGATGGGGTCAGTCGCGGCTTTGACGCCTACGTGCGCACCTACGACGCGGATTCGCTCGACGTGGCCCGTTACAAGACCGAGTCGACCGGCTTCGGGGTCCGCTACGGCATCCCGATCGCGGAGGAGGATCGCGTCAACTTCGGTCTCGCCATCGACCGCACCACCGTCACCACTTTCAGTGACAGTCCGGTGCAGTACAAGGATTTCGTCTCGGCTTTCGGCAATAGCGCCACCAGCTTGATGGCGACCGTCAGCTGGGCGCGCGACAGCCGCGACAGCTTCCTCTATCCGCGCAAGGGCCTGTATCAGCGCGCTTTCGTCGAAGCCGCGGTGCCGCCCACTGACATGCGCTACGTGAAGGCCTCCTACCAGCATCAGTACTGGATACCGGTGGGGCAGCAGGCGGCCTTCATGCTCAATGGCGAGGTGGGCTGGGCCCACGGCTATGGCGGCAAGCCCTTGCCGTTCTACAAGAACTTCCACGCTGGCGGCATCGGCTCGGTGCGTGGCTTCAAGCAAAGCTCGCTCGGTCCCCAGATCGTCAATACCAATGGCGATCTGGACACCATCGGCGGCAATCGCCGCCTGATCGCCAATGCGGAGTACTACTTCCCGCTCCCGGGCAGCGGCCGCGACCGCAGTTTCCGGGTGTCGACTTTCTTTGATGCAGGCCAGGTGTGGGGCGCCGACCAGCGTTTGCAGCTGGGCGACCTGCGGTATAGTTCCGGTGTGGCCTTCTCGTGGAGTTCCCCGATCGGTCCGCTCAAACTGAGTCTGGGCTGGCCGCTGAAGAAGGAATCCACCGACGATACCCAGCGGTTCCAGTTCCAGTTGGGCTCGGTCTTCTGATGCCGCGCCTGTTGTCTTTGGAGGTACGCGTGAAGTCATTCCATCTCGCCCTGCTTGCCGGTCTCGCGATGGCGCTGGCAGCGCCGGCCGCGCAGGCCGAGGCGCGCCTTGGTTTTGTCAATTCCGATCGAGTGATGCGTGAATCGGCGCCGGCAGTGCTGGCCCAGAAGCGCCTTGAAAAGGAGTTTGCCAAGCGCGATGGGGAGCTGCAGCAGATGGCCAAAAACCTGCAGGCCATGCAATCGGATCTGGAAAAAAACAGTCTGACCATGGGGGACAAGGAGCGCCGCGACAAGGAACGCGAGTTTGCCGACCTGAATCGCGACTTCCAGCGTGGGCAGCGCGAATTCCGAGAGGATCTCAACCAGCGCCGCAATGAAGAGCTGGCGACGGTGATCGATCAGGCCAACAAGGCGGTCAAGCTGATTGCCGAAAAAGAGAAGTACGACGTGATCTTGCAGGAGGCGGTCTACGCCAGTCCGTCGATCGACATCACCGACAAGGTCATCAAGGCTCTTGGCGACGGCAAGTAAGCCCCCGCGTGCGCTCTCGCTGGGCGAGATCGTTGCGCAACTGGGCGGTCGTCTGAACGCTGATCCGGCGATTGTGGTGACGGGGGTGGCCCCGCTTGACAGCGCCGACGCCAGCCAGCTGAGTTTTCTCGCCAATCCGAAGTATCGCAGCGCGCTGGAGCGCAGCGCCGCAGCGGCGGTGATCGTCACCGCGCAGGGCGACGCGCCACCGGGCCGGGCCTGCATCCTGGCCGATGATCCCTACCTCTATTTTGCGCGGGTCGCGCGCCTGTTCCATCCGGCGCCGACGCTGAACCCGGGCATTCATCCCTCCGCCAGCGTGGCGGCGGATGTGCCGTCCAGTGCGTCGATCGGCCCCGCGGCGGTGGTCGAGGTCGGCGCGCAGATCGGCGAAGCGGTGTCGATCGGCCCCGGTTGCGTGGTCGGCGCGGGGGTGCGGCTGGGGCGCGGCACCCGTCTGGTGGCCAATGTCACGATTTACGAAGCTTGTGAGATCGGCGAGGATTGCCTCATCCATGCCGGCGCGGTGATCGGCGCCGACGGTTTCGGCTTCGCGCGCGAAGCGAGCGGCGCATGGGTGAAGATTCCCCAGATCGGGCGGGTGATCATCGGCAACGATGTCGAGATCGGCGCCAACACCAGCATCGACCGCGGCGCGATGGACGACACCGTGATCGGTCACGGGGTCAAGCTCGACAACCAGATCCAGATCGGCCACAACGTGCATATCGGCGATTTCACCGCGATTGCCGGCTGCGTTGGCATCGCTGGCAGCACGCGCATCGGCGCGCGCTGCATGATCGGCGGCCAGGCGGGCATCATCGGCCACCTGAACATCGCCGACGATGTCACCATCTCGGCCGGCACGCTGGTGACCAAGTCGATTACCGGCAAGGGCGTATACACTGCCAACTTGCCGCTCCAGACCCATGCGGAGTGGATCCGAAATTTTTCCCGGTTGCGACACCTGGATGCGATGGCCGCGAAAATACGCGAACTTGAAAAAAAGCTGGATAAGGGGGATGGCCCGTCGTGAGCACACTCGATATCACCGAAATTCTCAAATACCTGCCGCATCGCTACCCGTTTCTGCTGATCGACCGGGTGGTTCAGCTCGAAGAGCACAAGCGCGTTGTCGCGCTGAAGAACGTGACCATGAACGAGCCGTTCTTCCCTGGCCATTTTCCCCATCATCCGGTCATGCCCGGGGTGCTGATCGTCGAGGCCATGGCCCAGGCGGCGGCCGTCCTGTCCTTCAAGAGCATGGGCATGATGCCGGATGAAAATCAGGTGGTGTATTTCGCCGGTATCGACAAGGTGCGCTTCAAGCGGCCGGTGATGCCTGGCGACCAGTTGCTCATGACGGTCGAGATCACCAACAACAAGCGCAACATCTTCAAGTACTCCGCGGTGGCGCGGGTCGACGGCCAGGTCGCGGCCGAGGCCGAATTGATGTGCGCGCTCAAGACCCTGTGATGATTCATCCGACCGCGATCGTTCATCCCGATGCCCGCCTCGCCGAGGGGGTCAGCGTTGGCGCGTATTCGGTGATCGGTGCGCAGGTCGAGATCGACGCCGGTACCCGCATCGGGCCGCAAGTGGTGATCGAGGGCCACACCCGCATCGGCCGTGACAACGAGATCTTCCAGTTCTGTTCCATCGGCGCCGCGCCGCAAGACAAAAAGTACGACGATGAGCCGACGCGGCTGGAGATCGGCGACCGCAACACCATCCGCGAATACTGCTCGTTCAACGTCGGCACCGCGCAGGACGCGGGGGTGACCCGGGTCGGCAACGACAACTGGATCATGGCCTACGTGCATGTGGCGCACGACTGCCAGGTCGGCGACCACACCATCTTCGCCAACAACGCCACCCTGGCCGGCCACGTGCATGTCGGCGACTGGGCGATTCTGGGCGGCTTCACCGGCGTTCATCAGTTCGTGCGGGTGGGCGCGCACGCTTTCTGCGGCGTCGGCACCGTGCTGTTGCAGGATCTGCCGCCCTTCGTCACCGTGTCGGGCAACCCGGCCAAGCCGCATGGCATCAACAGCGAAGGGCTCAAGCGGCGCGGTTTTTCCGCCGATGAGCTGCGCGCCATCAAGCGCGCCTACCGTCTGCTCTACCGCGAGGCGCGGCCGCTCGACGAAGCGCGTCAGGCGATCGCCGAACTGGCTGGGGAATGCGCTGCGCTCGCCCCGCTGTCGGAATTCATCGCCGCGTCCAGCCGCGGGATCGTCCGCTGATCTCATGAGCGCGCGCATCGCCATGGTGGCGGGGGAGGCCTCGGGCGATCTGCTGGCCAGCCACCTGATTCAGGCGCTCAAGCAGCGCGTGCCGTCCTTGCGCTGCGAAGGTATCGGCGGTCCCAAAATGGCGGGCAAGGGGTTCAACGCGTGGTGGCCGTGCGAGCGCCTGGCGGTGCATGGCTATGTCGACGCGCTCAAGCGCTACCGTGAGCTGTCGGCGATCCGCAAGGCGCTGCTCAAGCGCCTGCTGGCCGATCCGCCGGACGTGTTCATTGGCGTCGATGCGCCGGATTTCAATCTGTGGCTGGAGCAGCGCCTGCGCGCCAAGGGCATCCCGACCGTGCATTTTGTCAGCCCCTCGATCTGGGCCTGGCGGGGCGGGCGCATCAAGCGCATCCGCAGCGCGGTCGACCGCATGCTGTGCCTGTTTCCCTTCGAAGTGCCGATCTACGACCAGGCCGGCGTGCCCGCGACCTACGTCGGCCACCCGATGGCCGACGTCTACCCGATGACCCCGGACGCCGGTTTGGCGCGCGAGCGGCTCAACCTGCCGGGCGACGCGCCGGTGTTCGCGGTGCTGCCGGGCAGTCGCGAGTCCGAAGTGCGCAATCTTGCCCCCTTGTTCATCCGGACCGCCAGACGACTCCACGAACGGTTTCCGACCGCCCGGTTCGTGGTCCCGCTCGCCACCCGCGAAACGCGCCAGTTGTTCGAGCAGGCCATGGACGCCGAAGCCGCGCGCGAACTGCCCATCCAGCCCTTGTTCGGCCACGCCGTCGACGCCATGACCGCCGCCGACGTGGTGCTGGTGGCCAGCGGCACCGCCTCGCTCGAAGCCGCGCTGCTCAAGCGCCCGATGGTGATCAGTTACCGCATGGGCGCGTGGCAGTACCGCCTCATGAAGCGCATGGCCTACCTGCCGTGGGTCGGTCTGCCCAATATCCTGTGCAACGAAACCGTCGTCCCGGAGTTGCTGCAGGACGCGGCCACCCCCGAGGCGCTGGCCGAGGCGCTGGCGCGCTGGCTGACCGACGACGAGGCCCGCCGCGCCCTGCAGGCCCGCTTCGCCGAATTGCACCTCGCGCTACGCCAGAACACCGCCGCCAAGGCCGCCGAGGCTCTCAGTCCGTATCTTGAAAAACATGTCGATGCCGCTTGAACCGCGCTGGGTGTGCGGGGTGGATGAAGCCGGTCGCGGCCCCCTGTGCGGACCGGTGGTAGCGGCAGCGGTGGTCCTCGACCCGGCGCGGCCGATTGCTGGCCTGACCGACTCCAAGAAACTCAGCGAAAAAAAGCGCGAGCAGCTCGCCCCGCTGATCCGTGAGCGCGCCCTGGCGTGGGCGGTGGCCGAGGCCACGGTGGAAGAAATCGACCGTCTCAACATCCTGCACGCCACCATGCTCGCCATGACCCGTGCGGTCGAGGGGCTGGGGCGGATGCCCGACGAGGCGCTGATCGACGGCAATCGTTGCCCGCCGCTGGCGTGCCCGGTGCGTGCCATCGTCAAGGGCGACGCGCTCGAACCGGCCATCTCCGCCGCCTCGATCCTGGCCAAGACCGCGCGCGACGCCACCATGCGCGATCTCGACGCGCGCTACCCGCACTACGCGCTGGCCCAGCACAAGGGCTACCCGACCGCCGCGCATCTGGCGGCGATCCGGCGCTTCGGGGTGGCCGACTTCTACCGGCGCAGCTTTGCCCCGGTGCGCGCGATCCTTGAGAATCCCCCCCTGTTCGAGGACTGACCGATGCTCTGGCCCCATCTCCTGCTGGCGCTCCACCTGACCGGCGTGATCGTCTGGGTCGGTGGCATGGCCTTCGCCTACACCTGCCTGCGGCCAGCAGCGATGGCGCTCGAGCCGCCGCAACGGCTGACGCTGTGGGTCGGCGTGTTCCGGCGGTTTTTTCCCCAGGTGTGGATCGCCGTGATCCTGATCCTGGGGTCCGGGCTGAGCATGATCCTGCGCGTCGGTTTTGCCGCTGCGCCGCCGGGCTGGCACCTGATGTTCGCGATTGGCCTCTTGATGATGGCGATTTTCGCTTACGTCTGGTTCGTGCCCTGGCCGCGCTTGCAGCGTGCGGTGGCGCAGGCCGCGTGGCCCGCCGGCGGCACCGCGCTGGCGCAGATCCGCAAGGCGGTGGCGGTCAACCTCGGCCTGGGCCTCACCAATGTGGCCGTCGCCACGCTCGGACTGCTGCTGTGATCCACCTCAGCTCGCGCGACAACCCGCTGGTCAAGCGCGCCCGCGCGCTGGCGCATTCGGCGCGCGACCGGCGCAAGCTGGGCCAGAGCGTGCTCGACGGCGCGCATCTGGTCGGCGCCGCCCTCGATGCCGGCATGGCGCTGGACGCCCTGCTGGTGAGTGAAGGCGGGCAGGGCGACTCCGAGCATCGCGCGCTGCTTGCGCGTGCGCCGGCCGGGTGCACGGTAGCCTGTCTGCCGGACGAGCTGTTCGCCCAGATCAGCCCGGTTGATACGCCGACCGGCCTGATGGCGCTGATCGACACCCCGGTCGAGGCGGTGCCGAAGCCGCTCACCGGCACCGTGCTGGCGCTCGATGGCGTGCAGGACGGCGGCAACCTCGGCGCCTTGCTGCGCACCGCGGCGGCGGCCGGCATCGGCACCGCGCTGCTCTCGCCCGAGTGCGCCAACGCGTGGTCGCCGCGGGTACTGCGCGCCGCCATGGGGGCGCATTTCGCGCTCACCGTGGTTGAAGGCTGCGATCTCGCCACCCTGCTGCGCGCCTATCGCGGGGACATCATCGTCACCGCGCTGGGCGGTGATGCGGTGTCGCTGTTCGAGACTGAACTGCGCGCCGACGCGGTCTGGATCTTCGGCGCCGAGGGGGCGGGCGTGTCGCCCCCCGTGCAGGCGCTGGCGACGCGCCGGGTGAACATCCCGATGCCGGGCGCGATGGAGTCGCTCAATGTCGCCGCCGCCGCCGCCATCTGCCTGTTCGAGCAGCTGCGTCAGCGGCAGCCTAAGTCGGCAGGCGTACTCCGCTGACCATCGCCGGATCGGCCGCCGGGTCGAAAGCGATCCGGCCGAGCCGGGGGGCGCCAAGGCGCGCATCGAGCGCCGCGATGTTCTCGTCCACCCGCAGCATGTGCGGGTCGACCTGATTGGCGATCCAGCCCGCCAGCTTCAGCCCGCGCGCGCGGATCGCCTCCGCTGTCAGCAGGGCGTGATTGATGCAGCCCAGCCGCAGCCCGACCACCAGAATCACCGGCAGCGCCAGTTCGACCGCCAGATCGGCGGTGTCATGATCCGGCCCGAGCGGCACGCAGAACCCGCCGACGCCTTCCACCAGCACCACCTCGGCGCTTGCTTGCAGGCGTGCAAAGGCGGACAGGATCGGCGCGCTGTCGATGCGCACGCCTTCTTCCTCGGCGGCGATGTGCGGCGCGATCGCCGCGCGCAGGCACAGCGGATTGAGCTCATTCAGGGGGACGTCGACATTGCCCGCCGCGCGCAGCCGAGCCGCGTCCTCGTTGATCCACTCGCCGTCGATGCAGTCCGCGCCGGCGGCGACCGGCTTCATCCCGACCGCGCGCAGGCCCGCGTCCCGCGCGGCGTGGAGCAGGGCGCAGGTGACAAAGGTTTTGCCGATGCCGGTATCGGTGCCGGCCACGAACCAGGCGCGGGTCATGCGGGTTTCTCCAGCGCTAGCAAAATCACATCGTAGGTGGCCGGCAGCAGACCGTCCGCGCGGCGGTGGCGTTCGTAGTGCGTCTGTAGCGTTTGCCAAGCCTGGCGGCCCAGCGGGGTGCGGCGGCGATCGTCGCCCACCGTGTCGGCACCGATCGCCTTGATGTCCCGGAGCAGTCCGCGCAGCGTGGTGGCCGTCGCCGCGGCCGGCGGATGGTCGATGGCCAGGACATCCAGGCCGGCCTGCGCGGCGCAGTGCTGCCAGTGCGCGGCGTCGTGGAAATCGATGACGTGCCGCGCGCGGTCGATGGCCGCGAACGCGCCGCGCAACTCGTGCAGCGTGGCCGGCCCCAGCGTGGCGATCCAGGCG
>JAGRFO010000108.1 GCA_020446005.1 Rhodocyclaceae bacterium
TGTCGAAGAAGCCCGGCGCCAACGCCGCCGACGTGGCCGACGCGCTGCTCGCGCGGGTGGCCAGCCTGAAGGGCGAACTGATCCCTGATGGCGTCAACGTGACGGTGACCCGCAACTACGGCGAAACCGCCAACGACAAAGCGTCCAAGCTCATCGGCAAGCTGGTCTTCGCCACCGGCGCGGTGGTGGCGCTGGTGTTGCTGACCCTCGGCTGGCGCGCGGCGCTGGTCGTCGGCGCGGCGGTCGCGCTGACCCTTGCGGCGACGCTGTTTGCCTCGTGGGCGTGGGGCTTCACGCTCAACCGGGTGAGCCTGTTCGCCTTGATTTTCTCGATCGGGATTCTGGTCGACGACGCCATCGTGGTGGTCGAGAACATCCACCGCTGGCACCTGCTCGAACCCGACACCCCGCTGTGGCGGCTGATCCCCAAGGCGGTCGACGAGGTCGGCGGGCCGACCATTCTGGCCACCTTCACGGTCATCGCGGCGCTGCTGCCGATGGCCTTCGTGAGCGGGCTGATGGGGCCCTACATGAGCCCGATCCCGATCAACGCCTCAATGGGCATGTTCATCTCGCTGGTGGTGGCCTTTGTCGTCACGCCGTGGCTGGCGCAGAAGATGCTCAAGTCGGCCGACGCCCACGGCCACAGCGGCGAGGACCCGCTGACCCGCCGCCTGAGCGGCTTCTTCGGCGCGGTCATGCGCCCGCTGCTCGACGAGGGGCGCGGGCGGCGCAACCGTGGCCTGCTGTGGCAGGGGGTGGTGGCGCTGATCGCCGGCGCGGTGTCGCTCGCCGCGGTCAAACTGGTGGTGCTCAAGATGCTGCCCTTCGACGACAAGTCGGAGTTCCAGATCCTGCTCGACATGCCGGTCGGCACCCCGCTGGAGGTGACTGCCCAGGTGCTGCAGGAGATCGGCGCCGAGGTTGGGCGCAGCCCCGAGGTGAGCGACTGGCAGGCCTACGCCGGCACCGCCAGCCCGATCAATTTCAACGGGCTGGTGCGCCAGTATTACCTGCGCAGCGCGCCGGAGATGGGCGACGTGCAGGTCAATCTGGTCGGCAAGGCCGGGCGCACGCGCAAGAGTCACGAGATCGCGGTGTCGGTGCGCGAGGCGGTGACCGCCATCGGGCGCAAGTACGGCGGCAACGCCAAGGTGGTCGAGGTGCCGCCGGGGCCGCCGGTGCTCGCGCCGATCGTGGCCGAGATCTACGGGCCGGATGTCGCCGGCCAGCGCGCCGTGGCGCGCACCGTGCGCGACGCCTTCGAGGCCACCGCCGACATCGTCGGTAGCGACGACAGCGTCGACGAGATCGCGCCCAAGCAGGTGCTGCGCGTCCACCAGGCCCGCGCCGCGCTGCTCGGGGTTGCGCCGGCGAGCATCGTCGAGGTGATGCGCCTCGGGCTGGCGGGCGAGAACGTCACCCCCTTGCACGGCGGCGACAACACCCATGAGATTCCGGTGCGCCTCCAACTCCCGGCCGAACGCCTGTCGTCGATCGACCCGCTGCTGCAGCTCAAGGTGCGGGCCGCGGACGGGGCGCTGATTCCGGTGTCCGAACTGGTCAGCGTTGAGGCAACCGAGCGCGATCAGGTGATCCATCGCAAGGACCTGCTGCCGGTGGTGTACGTCACCGGCGACATGGGCGGCGCGCTCGACTCGCCGCTCTACGGCATGTTCGACATCCGCCGCCGGCTCAAGGACCTCCCGTTGGCTGGCGAGCGGCTGGGCGGCACGCTGGGCGAGTGGTTCATCCAGCCGCCGCGCGACCCCTACGCCGGCTACAGCGTGAAGTGGGACGGCGAGTGGCAGATCACCTACGAAACCTTCCGCGACATGGGCGCGGCCTACGCGGTCG
>JAGRFO010000109.1 GCA_020446005.1 Rhodocyclaceae bacterium
CGCGCAGCCAGGGCAAGGATTTCGCCGCCCAGCTCGAGGCCCGCGGCGAACGCGTCGGGCGTCCGCTCGACATGGTGACGCCGGCCGGAACCACCGCTGCCACCCCCGGCAGCGCCACCGCCGTGCCATCCGCCGCCCTGCCCCTGACCGCCGCAGAGCGCCCGGCCGCGGCGGCGCTGCCAATGCACGTCAGCACCCCGGCCAGCAGCACCGCATGGGCCGACGCGGTGGGCAACCGGGTGATGTGGCTGGTTGGGCGCGAGGAATCGCGCGCCGAGTTGATCCTCACCCCGCCGCACCTGGGCAAGCTCGAAATCTCGCTGACCGTCTCGGGCGACACCACCACCGCACAGTTCATGGCGGCCACCCCGGCGGCGCGCGAGGCGCTCGAAAACGCCATGCCGCGCCTGCGCGAAATGCTCGAACAGGCCGGCGTGACGCTGGCCGAGAGCAACGTCAACACCGCGGCGCAGGATCAGGCCGGGGCGCAGCACGAGAACGGCAGCCCGCGGGGCGGCCACTCCACCCCGCGCGATGTCACGGCGGCCAGCGGCGCGCCCCTGCCCGCCGGTCCCTGGCTGCAGAGCGGGCGGGGCCTGATCGACACCTTCGCCTGAGCGGTTGAATAAAGGCCGTCGGACCCCGCTGTTCGTGGCATGCCACGAAGGTTGCGGACCGGATAATGATCGCACCCGGCCCATGTTGCGGCGCGGGGCGGCTGACTAAAGGACGCAAGCATGAGGACGTTAAAGGCGTCATCAAGGTTCATCGCCAGGGCGTGCGCACCGCGCCCCGCCATGCTGGCAACACGGCCGCGTGGTCGATTCCGGGCCGAACCGTAGCAACTGGAGATTGAGGCATGTCCAAACCCGCCGCCAAACCGGACGAAGCAGGCGAAGAGAAGCCCAAGAAGGGCAAGAAGATGCTGATCATCATCCTCGTGGTGGTGCTCTTGCTGGTAATTGCCGGCGGCGCCGCCGCGTTCTTGCTGCTCAAGAACAAGCACGCCGAGGAGGGCGAGGAAGGTGGTCATGCCGCCGACGAGCCGGCCAAGATCAAGGTGGACCTCTCCAAGCCGCCCACTTTCGTCAATATGGAACCCTTCACCGTCAATCTGGCGCCCGCCGAGGGCGACCACTATCTGCAGGTCGTCCTCGTGCTCAAGGTGGTCGATCAGCAAGTGGCGGATCAGATGAAGGCCTACATGCCGGAGATCCGCCACGAGATCAATCTGGTGCTGTCGAGCCGACTGCCCTCGGAAGTGGCGACCGTGCCCGGGCGCGAAGAACTCGCCGACGAGATCATGGAGCGGACCAACTACGTGCTGGGCTTCGAGAAGCCGCGCGAAGACCGCCGCCGCCACGACGCCGGCCCGTGGGGTCCGGTGCTCTCCGTGCTGTTCAACTCCTTCATCGTGCAGTAACGCGCGCAGGACGCCCGGACCATGTCAACCGATTTTCTCTCCCAGGACGAAGTCGACGCGCTGCTGCGCGGCGTCAGCGGCGAGGCGGAGGAAAGCGAGGCCGATGACGCCGACGACAGCGGCGTACGCGCCTACAACCTGGGCACCCAGGAGCGCATCGTGCGTGGGCGCATGCCCACCATGGAGCTCATCAACGAACGCTTTGCGCGCTATCTGCGCATCGGGCTGTTCAACTTCATGCACCGCAACGCCGAGATCTCGGTGGGCACGATCAAGGTCCAGAAGTACAGCGAGTTCGTACGCAATCTGGTGGTGCCGACCAACCTCAACCTGGTCACCGCCAAACCGCTGCGCGGCACCGGGCTGATCGTGTTCGACCCAAACCTGGTGTTTCTGGTGGTGGACAACATGTTCGGCGGCGACGGGCGCTTTCATACCCGCGTCGAGGGGCGCGACTTCACCGCCACCGAGCAGCGCATCATCATGGGCATGCTCGACACCATGTTCGCCGAATACGAGCGCGCCTGGGCGCCGGTGTATCCGCTCAAGCTCGAATACCTGCGCTCGGAAATGAACTCGCAGTTCGCCAACATCGCCACCCCGTCGGAAATCGTGGTGTCGACGGTGTTCTCGCTGGAGCTGGGCGGCGCGCAGGCCGACATGCACGTGTGCTTCCCCTACTCCATGCTGGAGCCGATCCGCGAGACGCTCTACTCCACCATGCAGAGCGACCACATCACGCAGGACAAGCGCTGGATCGGCACCCTCACCCGCCAGCTCAAGACCGCCGAGATCGAGCTTCACTGCAATCTGGGTTTCAGCACCGTCACCCTGCGCGACATCATAAACATGCGGGTTGGCGACGTGATCCCGCTGCACGTTCCGGACATGCTCAAGGCCGAGGTCGACGGCGTACCGGTGCTGGAAGGACGCTGCGGCGTCCACGCCGGCCAGTACGCGCTCCGCGTCGAACGCATGATCCCCCCGGACGATCCCGATAACCCGTCAACCGGAGCGAACAATGGCTGACACCGATACCGACGCAGACAACCAGATTTCCGAAGACGACTGGGCGGCCGCCATGGAAGAACAGTCGGCCGCCGATGCCGCCATCGACGGCGCGGGCGACGACGAGACCTCCAGCGACGACGACTGGGCGGCCGCGATGCAGGAGCAGGCCGAGGCCGACAAGGTCGCCGCCGACCTGGCCAGCGCCGCCGACTCGCCCTACCAGGCCAAACCGGCCAGCCAGCTGTTCCCCGACTTCGGGGCCGAAGGCGGGGCCGGCGCCGGCAGCGCCGATCTGGACATGATCCTCGACATCCCGGTGCAGATCACGGTCGAACTGGGGCGCACCAAACTGTCGATCCGCAACCTCCTGCAACTGGCCCACGGCTCGGTGGTCGAGCTCGACGGGCTGGCCGGCGAGCCGATGGACGTGCTGGTCAACGGCACCCTGATCGCCCAGGGTGAAGTGGTGGTGGTGAACGAGAAGTTCGGCATTCGCCTCACCGACATCATCACCCCCTCGGAGCGGATGCGAAAACTCCGCCACTGAACGTCCGCACCACCGCACGGGGCCGCCGCACGCGCCGCGGCCCCGCGTCGTTGACCGCCCATCAACACCGATTCTGGACCTCGATCAAGCTGCCGCGGCGCACACTTTGCTATCGTCCGCCCATTGCATTGTCCGGACCCGACGCGTGAACCCGATTGCCGACTTCTACCGCAGCGACCTGCGCACCGGCCTCAAAATCGTCTTTACCTGCCTGGCCGCCGGCATCCTCAGCGCCGCGCCACTGTGGCTGTTCTCGCTCTTCGGCCCGGCCGACGACACCCCCACGAACCTGGCCCTGATCGCCATGTTCGGCACCATCTTTGCCGGCCTGGGCGCCGCCATCGGCGCAGTGTGGCTGGTCGTCGAACTGATCTTCATCCGCAAACGCTGAAACCGCCCGCCTGCGGCGCCGACCACGGCACGCGTATCATGAGCGCTCTTTCGCCCACGCCCGCGCTCCGTGCCTGCCACCCATTGCCCCTTCCCTGAATCCGCCGCACTGCGCGCCACCGGCCTGCGCGTCGGGGCCTTGTCGGACATCGTCTTGGAGATTCCGGCGGGTCATGTCGTCGCGCTGTCCGGCCCCTCGGGATCGGGCAAGAGCCGGCTGCTGCGCGCGCTGGCCGACCTCGACCCGCACGATGGCGAGGTCGCGCTGGGCGACATCGCGCAGCGCGCCGTCCCCGGCCATGTCTGGCGTCAGGCCGTGATGCTGGCGCCGGCCGACAGCCAGTGGTGGGAGGAGACGGTGGGCGCGCATTTTCCCGCCGGCCCGCCCGAGTCACTGAGCACGCTGGGCTTCGACGCGGGGGTGATGGACTGGCAGGTCAGCCGCCTGTCCTCGGGCGAACGGCAGCGACTGGCGCTGTTGCGCGCGGTGGTGCATGGACCGCGTGCGCTGCTGCTCGACGAACCCACCGCCAATCTCGACATCGACAGCACGGCGCGGGTCGAAGCCTGGCTGACCGGCCTCGCCCGCCGCCACGGCTGGCCGGTGCTGTGGGTGACCCACGACCCGGCCCAGATCGCGCGGGTGGCCGACCGCCACCTGCGCATCAACGGCCACGTGCTGGAAGTCGCGCCATGCGCATGATAGACCTGAGCGCATGGCAGCTGGCGCTGGCGGCGGCGCTGGTGGTCGGGCTGGCGGCGTGCACCGCGCTGGCACGGCTGGCGATCGGCAAGACCCTGCTGGTCGCCGCGCTGCGCACGGTGGTGCAGCTGACCCTGATCGGGCTGGTGCTCGAAGCGCTGTTCGCGGTGGCGACGCTGCAGTGGGTGGCGCTGATGGCGCTGGTGATGCTGCTGCTCGCCGGGCGCGAGGTCACCGCGCGCCAGAAGCGCCGCCTGCGCGGCAGCTGGGCCTTCGCGATTGGCACCCTGTCGATGTTCATCTCGGCTTTCAGCGTGACGGTGCTGACGCTGACCGTGATCGTCGGACCGCAACCCTGGTACGCGCCGCAGTACGCAATTCCGCTCCTCGGGATGCTGCTGGGCAACACCATGACCGGCATCGCGCTGGGCCTCGACCGCCTGACCGATGCGGTGTGGCGTCAGCGCGCGCTCATCGAAAACCGCCTGATGCTCGGCCACCGCTGGCAGGCGGCGATCGGCGATGCGCGCCGCGACGCGATGCGCAGCGGCCTGATCCCGATCATCAACGGCATGGCCGCGGCCGGCATCGTCAGCCTGCCGGGGATGATGACCGGCCAGATCCTGGCCGGCGCAGCGCCGACGCTGGCGGTCAAGTACCAGATCCTGATGATGTTCACCATCGCCGTCGGCACCGGCTTCGGCACTCTCGCCGCGGTCATGGCGGCCAGCCGGCGCCTGTTCGACGAGCGCGGCCGGCTGCGCGTCGACCGCCTCACCACCACTGACTGCTGAATCGACAGGAGCGCCGCATGGACTCTTCTCCCATCATCACCGCCGTACAGCGTTGGGTCGAGACGCTGGTCGTCGGCCTCAACCTGTGTCCGTTTGCCAAGCGCGAACTGGTCAAGCAGCGGGTGCGCTATGTCGTCTCGATGGCAAGCGACGAGGAAGCGCTGCTCGGCGATCTGCGCCGCGAACTGGACCGGCTCGACCACGATGAATCGGTCGAAACCACCCTGCTCATCCACCCCGCCGTGCTGCAGGATTTTTTCAACTACACCCAGTTCCTGCCGCGCGCCGACCGCCTGGTCGGCCAGCTCAAGCGGCGTGGGGTGTACCAGATTGCGAGCTTTCACCCGGACTACGAATTTGCCGGCACCGCGCCGGATGATGCCGAAAACTTCACCAACCGCTCGCCCTATCCGATGCTGCACGTGTTGCGCGAAGCGAGTCTCGCCACGGCGATCGACAATTACCCCGACACCGAGCTGATTCCCGAACGCAACATCGCGCAGATGGAAGCGCTCGGCGCCGACCGCCTGCGCGCCATGCTGCGCGCCTGCATGGCGCCGGACGAGGGGTAAACGAAAAACCGCCGGGTCGAAACCCGGCGGCTGATGTTGCGACGGCGCGCTGACGCGCCGGTGCAGCTTACAGCTTGACGTTCATCGCCTGAACGGTGGCCTTGGTGACGGCGCTCACGTTGGCTTCGGCCAGCTCGGAGGCTTGCTTGGCGGCCTTGCTCATGCTGTCGTAGGCGCTGTTGGCAGCGGCGATGGCGCTCTTGGCAGCGGCGAAAGCGGGCTCGGAGCCGGCCGGGGCGGACTTGGACGCGTCGTCCAGCGCCTTGGAGAAGGCCTTGTTCAGCTCGGCCACCTGGGACTCAACCGCCTTGGTCACTTCGCTCTGACCTTCAGCAGCGATCGCATACACGCTGCGGGCATAGGCCAGCGCCTTGTCGACCAGCGGCTGGGCCATGCCCTGCTGCAGGGACACCAGTTCCTGCACGTCCTTGACGGCCATCAGGGCCTTGGTGTTGCTCACACCGTCTTCCAGCGCGGAACGGCCGGCGTTCAGGTTCAGGGCAGCCAGGCGCTCGGCGCGGGCGAAAGCGGCGGTGGCCTGGGCCATCAGGGCTTCAACGCCAGCCTTGCTGAAGTCGGCGAACTGCTGGGGATTCACAATCTTGGTCATGATGTCTTTTCCTTAGTGGGATATTCAAAAAAAAACGAACATTCAAAAAACCGCTGACCGCGCACTCAAACCTTGACCGATCTCTCATGTTGCGCTGCAGCATTGAGTTCATTCTAGCGCGATTGCAAGCCGTGTCAACAACTTTATTGCATCGCAGCATGCGGGTTTGAACAAGCGTTGTTTTCAGCCTCGCCACGCAGCTCCAGCGCCTGAATTGCGGCAATTTTTGCCGCTTTATCCCCCCCTCGCCGGGCGCCGGTCCGGGCTACGCTGCCAACACGTCCTGAAGTGTCCCGAGGCGCCCGATGCCCCACGCTCTGCCCTGGTTGATGTTGTTGCTGCCGCTGACCGGCCACGCCGCCGACGCGCCAGCGCTGCCGCCCGCTGCCGTGAGCGGTGATCTGGCCGGGAGCATTGGCCAGATGGCGCTGGGCCTCGGGGTGGTGATCGCCGTCCTGCTGGTCTGCCTGTGGCTGCTCAAGCGGCTGGCCGCGCCGCGTGGCAGCGCGCGCGGGATGAAGGTGCTCGGCGCGGCGCCGGTGGGGCCGCGCGAGCGCGTGGTGCTGGTCGACGTGGCCGGCACGGTGCTGGTGCTCGGGGTCGCGCCCGGCCGGGTCAACACCCTGCACACGCTGGATGCCGATCAGCTCGACGCCGCGGCTGCCACCGGCGCGGCACCGCAACACGAGCCGAGCGGTTTCGCCGCGCGCCTCAAAACCCTCGTCGAGGCGCGCAAGGATGCTTGAGCCGCGCCGCGCCCTGCGCCACCTGCTCGCGCTGCTGCTGATCGCGCTGCCGCAACTGGCGCTGGCGCAGGCGGTGCCGGCCATCACCGGCACACCGTCGGCCGACGGCGGCACCACCTACAGCCTGAGCGTGCAGACCCTGGTGATGCTCACCTCGCTCACCTTCCTGCCGGCGGTGGTGCTGATGATGAGCAGCTTCACCCGCATCGTCATCGTCTTCTCGCTGCTGCGCCACGCGCTCGGCACCCAGACCGCGCCGCCGAACCAGATCCTGGTCGGGCTGGCGCTGTTCCTGAGTTTCTACATCATGTCGCCGGTGATCGACGCGGTGTATACCAAGGCCTATCTGCCACTGAGCGAGAACGCCATCTCCACCGAACAGGCCGCGTCCGAGGCCGCCGCGCCGGTCAAGGCTTTCATGCTCAAGCAAGTGCGCGAGCCGGACCTGACCCTGTTCGCCGGCATGGCCAACACCCCCAAGGTCGACAAGGCGGAAGACCTGCCGCTCAAGGTGCTGGTCCCCGCCTTCGTCACCTCGGAACTGAAAACCGCGTTCCAGATCGGCTTCATCGTCTTCATCCCCTTCCTGATCATCGATATGGTGGTGGCCTCGGTGCTGATGTCGATGGGGATGATGATGATGTCGCCGGTCATCGTCTCGCTGCCCTTCAAGATCATGCTGTTCGTGCTGGTCGACGGGTGGACCCTGCTGATCGGCTCGCTCGTCCAGAGCTTCGTGCTCTAAAGGAGACCCCATGACCCCGACAACCGTCATCGACATCGGCCGCCAGGCCGTCGAGGTCACCTTGCTGGTGGCCGCCCCGCTGTTTGTCGCCGCGCTGGTCACCGGGCTGCTGGTGAGCATCTTCCAGGCCGCCACCCAGATCAACGAAATGACGCTCTCCTTCGTCCCCAAGGTGATCGCCATCTTCGTCACCTTGATCGTCGCCGGGCCGTGGATGATCACCCTGCTCACCGACTTCATGCAGCGCATGTTCACCGCCATCCCGACGCTGATCGGCTAGATGCTCGACGTCACCTCCGCCCAGCTCGACGCCTGGATCGCCGGGCTGATGCTGCCGCTGGCGCGGGTGCTCGGCATGGTCTCGGCCGCCCCGCTGTTCTCCAACCGCGCCGTGCCGGTGCGCATCCGCCTCGGTTTTGGCCTCGCCGCGGCGATGGCGATCATCCCCGCGCTGCCCGCGCCACCGCCGATCGACCCCGCCTCCGGGATCGGCATGGCGGTTTTCGTCCAGCAAATGCTGATCGGAGTGGTCATCGGCTTCATCATGCGGCTGGTGTTTGCCGCGGTGGACATGGCCGGCGAGTTGATCGGCCTGCAGATGGGGCTCTCCTTCGCCACCTTCTTCGACCCCCAATCGGGCGGTCAGACCGCTGTGCTGGCGGAGTTCATCAGCCTGCTCGCCACCCTGATTTTCCTCGCTCTCAACGGACACCTGCTGATGGTGGAAGTGATGGTGCGCAGCTTCGAATGGCTGCCCATCCGCGAACAACCGCTGGTCGCCTTCGGCTGGCGCAGCGCTGCCGCTGCCGGCGCGCTGCTCTTCGCCGCCGGGCTGCTGCTGGCTTTACCGCTGATCACCGCGCTGCTGATCGCCAACATCGCCATGGGCGTACTGACCCGCGCCGCGCCGCAGATCAACCTGTTCGCGGTCGGCTTTCCGATCACCATGTCCGCCGGCTTCGTCGTCCTGGTCCTCTCGCTGGAAGCCTTCGGGCCGGTGATGCGGCATTTCTACGACCGCGGATTCGACACCATCGCCGCCGTCATTCAGGCGCTGAGCCAGTAAGCCCTCAAGTGTCTTGCTGACAATTTGGGGGACACCCTTAAGCTCTCTCGGATACAAAATTCAGATAGCTCAGGACTCGGCGCGGTCCGACCGCTACCGTGCCGGCACCGGCAGCGCTGTCCGGTCGACCACCCGTCGCAGCACAAAGCTAGTATGCACGCCGCTCACTCCGGCGATGCGGGTGATGCGGTTGAGCAGGAGTTCCTGGTACGCGTCCATGTCGCGGACCACGACCTTGAGTTGGTAATCGGACTGCTGGCCGGTAATGAGCAGGCATTCCAGCACCTCCGGGATTTCGGCGACGCGTGCCTCGAAATTGTCGAAGCGTTCCGGAATGTGTTGGTCCATCGAAATGCCGATGAGGGCTAAAAGCGATAGTCCCAGCTTGCGGGCATCCAGCAGCGCCCGATAGCCGGTGATCAGGCCGGCCTCCTCCAGGGCGCGAACCCGGCGCAGGCAAGGAGAAGCTGAGAGGCCGATTCGGTCGGCCAGGTCCTGATTGCTGATCCGTCCGTCGGCTTGGAGCTGTTCCAGGATAAGACGGTCGTAGCGGTCGATTTCCACAGTTTTCCCCCGGACTTTTGTTTTCGCGCAAGCATTTTGCGACGATCTATTGTTGTACGCAATTTTCTTGTCACCTAACACCGTTTTTAACCGTAAAACGCAAGCACATGCCGGCCGGTGTTCCCTAAGATTGCCCCTAACAACTCACCGTCAGGAGCCGCCCCATGTTGCAGAACCCGTCCAGCAAGTACCGCCCCTTCGCGCCGGTGCCGCTTGCCGACCGCCAGTGGCCGAACCGGGTCATTGCGACCCCGCCCGTCTGGATGAGCACCGACCTCCGCGACGGCAACCAGTCACTATTCGAGCCCATGGACGGCGAGAAGAAGATGCGGATGTTCAAGACCCTCTGCGAGATCGGCTTCAAGGAAATCGAGGTGGCCTTTCCCTCCGCCTCTCAGACCGATTTCGACTTCGTCCGCCGATTGATCGAGGACGGCCACGTCCCCGACGACGTGACCATCGAGGTCCTCACCCAGGCGCGGGAGCACTTGATCCGCCGCAGCTTCGAGTCGATCCGGGGCGCCCGCCGGGCCATCGTCCACGTCTACAACGCCACCTCGAAGCCCTTCCGCGACATCGTCTTCGGCATGAGCAAAGCCGAGGTCGTGGCCATGGCGGTGGATGCGGTGACGCTCGTCCGGGAGTTGGCGGCCCAGATGCCCGAGACCGAAGTGGTCCTCGAATACAGCCCGGAAACCTTCACCGCCACCGAACTCGACTTCGCCCTCGAAGTCTGCGACGCGGTGACCGAGGCCTGGGGTGCCACCCCGGCGCGGAAAGTCATCCTCAACCTCCCGACCACGGTAGAAGTGGCCACCCCCAATATCTACGCCGACCAGATCGAGTGGATGCACCGCCATTTGGCCCGCCGCGACAGCGTGATCTTGAGTCTCCACCCCCATAACGACCGGGGCACCGCGGTGGCGGCCGCCGAATTGGGTCTCATGGCCGGTGCCGACCGGGTCGAGGGCTGCCTCTTCGGCAACGGCGAGCGCACCGGCAACGTCGATCTCGTCACCCTCGCCCTCAACCTCTACACCCAGGGGGTGCATCCCGGCCTCGACTTCTCGGACATCAACGCCGTCGCCCGCACCGTCGAGCACTGCAACCAG
>JAGRFO010000110.1 GCA_020446005.1 Rhodocyclaceae bacterium
CTGGCGCATCAGGTACATGCCGAAGCCGTAACCGCCGAGCGCGAAGAACAGACCGTGGCCGAGCGAAAGGATCCCCGCATAGCCCCAGATCAGGTCCATCGCCACCGCCACCACCGCATAGCAGAGAATCTTGCCCATCAGTGTGACGGTGTAGGCCGATACCGAGAAGGGACTCGATTCGGGCAACATCAGATGCGCCATCGGCACGCCGACCCAGGCCACCAGGGCAAAGATCGCCAGCGCCAGCCAGCCCTTGCGCGGCATGCTGGTGAGGAAGCGGATTGTCAGTGGGGTTCTCATGTGCTTTTCCATGTTCAAGACTGCGTCGAAGCGTGCACCGGCCGCTGCGAGCGCCGTCGCACGGGTGGGAGAAGCGCAGCCGCCCAAGTGGTACGGCGAGCATCGCAGCGCCGGCCCGGCGGCGCGCAGCAGTAGGCCGGGGCATGATTCGGGCTCATGACTCGACGAAACGTCCCTTGAGGGCGAACAGTCCCTGCGGCCGCTTCTGGATGAAGACGATGATGAACACCAGCACCACGATCTTCGCCACCACCGCACCGGTCCAGCCTTCGAGGAACTTGGCGATCAGGCCCAGGCCCATCGCCGCCCATACCGCGCCGGCAAGCTGGCCCACGCCGCCGACCACCACCACCATGAAGGCATCGACGATATAGCCCTGCCCCATCGCCGGACCGACGTTGGCGATCTGCGACAGCGCGCAACCGCCCAGCCCCGCGACCCCGGCACCGATGGCGAAGGCCAGGGTATCCACACGCGCGGTGGGCACGCCAACGCAGCCGGCCATCGAGCGGTTCTGGGTGACCGCACGCACGAACATGCCGAGCCGGGTCTTCTGCATCATCAGCCAGATCAGCACCAGCACGAAGGCGGCGAAACCGATGATCACGACGCGGTTCCAGGGCAGCACGGTATCGCCCAGCAGCGCGATGCCGCCGCTCATCCAGCTGGGGTTGTCGACCTGCACGTTCTGCGGGCCGAAGAGGGTGCGCGCGGTCTGGATCAGCACCAGCGAAAGGCCCCAGGTGGCGAGCAGGCTCTCCAGCGGGCGGCCGTAAAGGAAGCGGATCACGGTGCGCTCCATGAGCACCCCGACCAGCGCCGCGACCAGGAAGGACACCGGGATCGCGGCCAGCAGGTAGCCATCCACCATGCCCGGCAGATATTTCTGGAACAGCCCCTGGATCACATAGGTGGCATAGGCGCCAACCATCAGCAGCTCGCCATGGGCCATGTTGATCACGCCCATCACGCCATAGGTGATGGCGAGACCGAGCGCTGCGAGCAGCAGGATCGAGCCCAGCGAGAGACCGGTAAACACCGTCCCGATCGCGCCCGCCACCGCCAGGCGCCGTTCGATCGACCTGATCGCGTCGGCGACCGCCGCCCGCACCGCGGCATCGGGCTCGACGCTGGCATCGAGTCGCGGCTCGAGCAGCGCCAGCACCGAAGGGTCGCCGGAGTCTGCCAGCGCGATTGCCGCCGAGAGCCGCTTGGCCGCCTCGCCCGAGCCGAGATTGCCGCGCGAGACCGCAAGCGTGAGCACCTCGTGCACTGCAGCGTCCTGCTCGCTGGCAAGCGCCTTCTCGAGCAGCGGCAGGGTCGTCGCATCGACGCCGTCGCGAAGCCGGGTCGCGGCGGTGAGCCGTACCGTGGGGTCCGTCGAGAACAGGGCCATGCCGGCCTTTGCCGCTTCGATCGCGGTGCGCATGCGGTTATTGACGGTAAGCGTGTCGATGTCTTCCGGCACCGCCTCGAGCGCAACGCCGCTGGCCGCATCGATGGCCTTCTCGCCGTCGTAGATCAGCACCTTGCCGCCGCCAATGGCGAGGCTGTCGTTTTCGAGGGCTTCGAGCACCCGGCGCGCGTCTTCGTCGCCGATCTGGCCAAGCTGGCCGATGACCGCCAGCCGCTCGCCGAAGTCTTCCGAAGCAAATCCCTGCAGCACCGCCGGATCGAGCGCCGCGTGGGCAGATCCGAACAGGCAGCAAAGACCCAACAGGACACTGGTGATCAGACTGCGCATGTTCTTGTCCATTGAATAAGCGGGGCCGGCCGGGCCGGCCCCCAAAAGGACGCCGCCACGGAGGAGAAACGGCGTCCTGATCGCACCTTAAAGACCCTGCTTGGATTCGTTGCCCGCGATGAACGGGCTCCAGGGCTTGGCTCGGATGGTCTCCGGGGTCTTGTAGACCACGTTGAACTGACCATTGGCACGCACCTCACCGATCATGACCGGCTTGTACAGATGGTGGTTGTTGCCCATTTCCAGCGTGTAGCCGCTGGGCGCGTCAACCTTCTGGCCGTACATGGCCTTGCGGACCTTGTCGACGTCAGTGCTTCCTGCCTTCTCGACGGCGGCTTTCCACATCCGCATGCCGACCACGGTGGCCTCCATCGGATCGTTGGTCAGAGGCTTTGAGGCGGCTGAAAGATTATTGGCCTTGGCATAGTCAGCCCATGCCGCTTTGAAAGTATCGTTGGCCGGTGACTTGACCGACATAAAGTAGTTCCATGCGGCGAGGTGACCAACCAGCGGCTTGGTATCGACGCCGCGCAGTTCTTCTTCTCCGACGGAGAAAGCGACCACCGGAACGTCTTTTGCCTTGAGACCGGCGTTGCCGAGTTCCTTGTAGAAGGGCACATTCGAGTCGCCGTTGATGGTCGACACGACGGCGGTCTTGCCGCCCTGTGAGAATTTCTTGATGTCGGCAACGATGGTCTGATAGTCGGAGTGACCAAATGGCGTGTAGGTTTCCATGATGTCGGACTCAGCCACGCCCTTGGACTTCAGGAAGGCACGCAGAATCTTGTTGGTCGTGCGTGGGTAAACATAGTCGGTGCCCAAGAGCACCCAACGCTTGGCTGCGCCACCTTCCTTGCTCATCAGGTACTCGACGGCAGGGATGGCTTGCTGGTTGGGGGCGGCGCCGGTATAGAAAACGTTCTTGCTCATTTCTTCACCCTCGTACTGAACGGGGTAGAAGAGGAGGCCATTGAGTTCTTCAAAAACTGGGAGCACAGACTTGCGGGAAACCGAAGTCCAGCAGCCAAACACGACATCAACCTTGTCCTGGGTGAGCAAGCCTCGGGCTTTTTCTGCGAACAGGGGCCAGTTGGACGCTGGGTCCACGACGACCGGCTCCAGCTTTTTGCCAAGAACCCCTCCCGCCTTGTTGATGGCTTCGATTTCCATGAGGGCGACGTCCTTCAGAACGGTCTCGGAGATCGCCATCGTGCCAGACAGGGAGTGGAGGATGCCGACCTTGATGGTGTCAGCAGCCTGGGCGGCAAGTGGGAAAAGCATTGACGAGACTGCAACTGCGCTGGCTAGCTTGATAAGACTACGACGTTTCATGTCAACTCCTTGGCGTAGAGGGGGGAATACCAAGGACGACTTGAGCATGATCTGTGCCAACTAGTTCACGAGTTATGACCTGTGCGGCACGTTGGCGCAGTCTTGGTGCGGAAGCGGTTGAGTGCGGTCAAATGACTGGGTAAATAGCGCCGGCATCCCCCATTTGGGTGGTTGTACGCACCAAAATGGGGCTTATTCCTTTCGGACGCTGACGCCGACGGGTGCCGGCACGCAGGTGATGGAGCTGTTAGGTCAGAACCGGGGGACGCTTTGCCGATGCCGGGATTCAGCGGCTTGATGCACCGCTTACTATCAGGGGGTATTGAGGAGCGGTTGATGCGGTGAACCAAATCAAGCTTGAATCACCTGCTCGGCAGGGGTTTCAAAATATAGGCAAGAGCGTATAAGTGATGGACTATGGTTTGATTTGACGTGGCGTCCAGCACCGGTCGAGAAGGCGTCATCGGTGGTGCGGGATCGCTGCGGGGGGGGGGGGGGGGGG
>JAGRFO010000002.1 GCA_020446005.1 Rhodocyclaceae bacterium
TGATCGGGAAGATCGCATTCATCAGATTGACCGTGGTCTGGTCGGCGTAAGCGTCGCTCAGCCGGCTGATCAGCTGGCTCTCGCCGGCCGGCTCGGCGAGTTCTTCGAGAATCGACACCTTGCGCGAGTCGAGCACGTCGCCGCTGCGCGCATCGACGATCCGCATGTTGCCCTCGATGCGCCCCTGATGGGTGACCATCACCCGGTTCGAGCCGGGCAGCTTCATGCTCACCTGCTCGATGCTGAAGTTGGCGATCGAACCGATCAGCACATAATCGGCGCCCGCCAGGGTGCCCATCGAGGAGGGCAGCTCACGGTTCTGGGCCATCGCCTGGGCGAGCTGCTCGTCCATCAGCTGGTCGACCTCCTGCCGGTCGATGAGGACAAAGCGCTGGGTCTGGGTCAGGCGCGAGATCAGGGTGTCGGTGAATGCCGGAATGTGGGCATTGGCGTCGACGCCGGTGCTCGCCGTCGAGCGCACCTTGACCAGCCCGACCGCCAACCGCGGCCGCGCCGGGTTCGCCGCAGCGCCGGCGCGAACCGGCGGCGCACTGGCCGCCACCGCCTGGGGCGCCTGCGGGCGCACCCGCAACGCCAGGTCATCCACCGCAAAGTCGCCCGACACCGGGGTCAGCACCGCCAGCGTCGGCTGCACCTGCGCCACCTCGGCCATGCCCACCGGGCTGCGCAGCTTGCCGATGACGATGCCGGCGTCGTCCTTGATGGTCTTGCCCTCGCGCACGATCTCGAAACGGTCGCCGACCGCGAGCTGCTCGTTGCTACCGCGATTGACCACCCACGGCTTGTTCGACACCAGCCGCGCGGGAAACACGATGTCGAGCACGCTCAGCGCCGCGTCCTTGCCGAGCTGGTCGAACATCGCGTACTCGTCGTGGCGCGCTTCGCGCCCGGCGAAGACGGTTTCGCTGATGCGCGTGCGCAGGCTGTCGGCACCAACAATGCGCCCGCGCTTGCTCT
The DNA here is from genome assembly GCA_020446005.1 of Rhodocyclaceae bacterium. GTDB lineage: Bacteria > Pseudomonadota > Gammaproteobacteria > Burkholderiales > Rhodocyclaceae > Nitrogeniibacter. The sequence continues at coordinate 979 of JAGRFO010000002.1, forward strand.
CGATCACGCGCAGGCGCAGGCGGGCGTCGACCTGCCGGGTTTGCGTGCTGCGCCCGCTGTCGCTGAACGGGACGGCGGTGCTTTTGGACGAGGCGCGATGCTGCTCGAGCACCGCGTAGACGATGTAGTCCGCCCCCACCGTGCTGCCCAGTTGCTGGAATTCCTTCAGGGTGTCGTTGTAGTTGGCGGCGCTGCTGGCGGTGGCGACCGTCCAGCCGTTGACCTCGGGCAGGTTGTCGACGGTCTCTTCGATCACCTTGTCCAGATCGCTCGCCGGGCGCGATTTGCCGAATTGCTGCTCGCGCACCACCTGGCGCAGGGCGGTGCGCTCGACCACCGAGAAGCGCCGGGTGGCGCTGAGGTGCTCGATCACCCGCGCCGCCAGATCGTCGGGCAGGGTGCGCACATTGCCGGGGACGGCGCGGTCGGGGTGGAAGTCTTCCTGCCCCATCACCGCGATCCGCACCTGATTGTCGGCCACCTTGAGCGAGGCCGGCGCGGCGCCAGCCAGCCCCGAGAACAGCAGCGCCGCAAAAAAACCAACCGCCAGCTTCAGTCGCATGAATGAGACCTTTCGGTGCGCGCGCACCGCATGAATGGAAATGCCCGTGAGCGAAACGAGACCGGGGGGATTACTTGGCCTGCGGCCGGCGCACGATGTCGCCGGTGTTGATCGGACCATTGACCGGATCGACTTCGGAGACGATCTTGGCGTAGGTCACCTTGGGATTGATGCGCACCACCTCGACCGTGCCAGAGAGCTCTTCGCTGGCGCCCAGCGATTTGCCGGTGTCGGGGTCAATCAGCTCCTCACCGGCAAAGAACACGTCGAGCTTCTCGCCCATGCGCACCCCGCCGTCCTTGCCACGGTTGATGATGACCTGCCCGTCGCGGGTCCGCTTGACCACTTTCATCGGGAACACCGCCGCCACGAACTGGTCGGCCAGCTGGGCGGCCACGTCCTTGGCCATGGTGGTGAAATGGGACGAATCCGGCGAACCGCCGCGGCTGTTCACGATCTGCGAACTGGTGGAAAACTTGCTCGAGAGGTCGAAACTGGCTTTGACCTGCCCGCTGGTGGTGTCGACCATCTGCACGGTCAGTTGCAGCAGGCCGGAGTCCTGACGACGGTACTTGCTGTCGAAATTGGGCAGCGGCGAGGCGGAACGGACGAACTTGAAGTCCTGCACCTTGGGCAGCACCAGATAGTGCGCGTTGCTCATCTCGCCGGTGGCCGCGGCGTCGCCCTTGGCCAGATCGGATTCGGCGAATTTCTGCTCCTCGCGCAGATCGGCAATCACTTCCTTGTCGCGGCTCAGCACGCGCAGCTTGCGGGTGGCCCGGAAGGAGGACTCCAATTCGGCCCACAGGCGCTCGATGTTGAGGTGGCGCACCGCCGCCTCGCTGACCTTTTCGCCGACCTTGGGGGCCTTGATGGCGACCGCCGGCTGCTCCTCTTCTGCGCCGGCCATGGGGGGGAACAACATGGCGGCAACAAGCAGCAAGCCTGCTGCGCGCAAACGCGCACGAGTCAGCACGGTGAATCCTCTATCTGGGTTGGATGGGCAGATTCTACACATCCGGTCCACTAGGACAAGCAATTAAACATAAAGCATTTTTATGCACCACTTTGGGGATGCATGCGTACTTTATTAGTCTGAATTTGCCCTGCGGACATGCCTCCAGCGGGTCGCCCGCCCTCAGCGGAAGACGATGGTCTTGCGCCCGTGCACCAGCACCCGGTCTTCGAGGTGATAGCGCAGACCGCGCGCCAGCACGGTCTTTTCGATGTCCTTGCCGTAGCGAACCATGTCGTCCACCGCGTCGGAGTGGTCGATGCGGATCACGTCCTGCTCGATGATCGGCCCCTGATCGAGGTCTTCGGTCACGTAATGACAGGTCGCGCCGATGAGTTTGACGCCCTTCTCCCAGGCCTGATGGTAGGGCTTGGCGCCGACGAAGCTGGGCAGGAAGCTGTGGTGGATGTTGATGATCCGGCCCGGGTAGGCGGCGCACAGCGCGGGCGAGAGGATCTGCATGTAGCGCGCCAGCACCATGGTGTCGCCGCGCACCTCCTCAAAAATGCGCTGCACCTCGGCATAGGCCGCCGCCTTGCCTTCGGCGCTGACCGGCACGTGGTGGAAGGGAATGCCGTGCCATTCGACAAAGCCGCGCAAGGCGTCGTGGTTGGAGATCACGCACGGAATCTCGATGTCGAGCTCCTTGCTTTTCCAGCGCGCGAGCAGGTCGTAGAGGCAGTGCTCCTGCTTCGAGACCAACACCACCACGCGCTTCTTGACCGCCGAATCGGTGATCTTCCAGTCCATCTCCAGCGCCTCGGCGAGCGGCGCGAAGCGGGTGCGGAACTCGGCCAGATGAAACGGAATCGAGTCGGCGCGAATCTCGAAGCGCATGAAGTAACGCCCCACGTCCTCCCCCTCGCGCGGCGGTTCGGCGTGCAGCGAGGTTTCCAGAATCCAGCCCGACAGCTCGGCGATGAAGCCCGACACCCGGGCCACGATGCCGACGCGGTCGGGGCAGGAGGCCGACAGGGTGTAGAAACGCTGGCGATGCATGGGCTCAGATGCGCGCCGAGGCGGCGAGGATTTCACCCATCAGCGCATCGTAGTCGCGCGTCACCGGATATTGCGGGAACTCCCGCACCACATTATCCGGCGGGCAGAACAGGATGCCGGCGTGGGCTTCGCCGAGCATGGTGGTGTCGTTATAGGAGTCGCCCGCGGCGATCACCTTGAAGTTGATTTCCTTGAAGCGCCGCACCGCCTCCTGCTTCTGGTTGGGCATGCGCAGGTGGTAGTTAACCACGAACCCGTCGGCGTCGGCTTCGAGCTTGTGGCAGAACAGCGTCGGCCGGTCGAGCTGGTCCATCAGCGGTTTGGCGAACTCGTAGAAAGTGTCCGACAGGATGATCACCTGAAAACGATCGCGCAGCGCGTCGAGAAAGGCCTTGGCGCCGGGCAGCGGGCTGAGCGTACCGATCACCTTCTGGATGTCCGGCAAGCCCATCTTGTGCTGGCGCAGGATGTCGAGCCGGTACTTCATCAAGGTGTCGTAGTTCGGCTCGTCGCGGGTGGTGCGACGCAGCGCGTCGATGCCGGTGACGGCCGCAAACTCCACCCAGATTTCCGGGATGAGCACGCCTTCGAGATCAAGACAGACGAGTTGCACGGTAAGCCCTTGTCGGTGGTGGGGAAATGGCGGCATTCTAGCAGGCGTCGACGCATCGCAAGCGAGATGTCGCCGCCCCCGCGACCCTGCCACGGCGCACGGGGGCTTGAACCGCAAGGCCGCCACGCCCACACTAGGCGAAAAGAAGACTGACACGAAGGAGATTGGCGATGTCGCAACAAGTGCTCGTGACGTTTGGCCCGAACAGCGAATATGAATTCATGGTCCACCCGGCCGACAAGGTCGGCATGGACAAAAGCACCGCGCGCAGCTGGCTGGCGCACGAGTTCGAAGACCTGGAGTGCACCCCGACCAATCCGATGGGCAAGGTGCTGGTGCTCGACATGATCCTCAACGTCGCCAAGTACGGCGGCGAGGCACGCTTCAAGGCCGCCGGCGACTGGGCGCACAAGTTCGCCGCGGTGGTCGCGGTCTCGCTCGACCGCCCGGTGCTGAAGGTGGACGTGCCGGCCTTCGTGGTCGGCTGAAGGGGGGCTGGGTTCAATCAAAAACCCGTGATTGGCGCGGGGCGCTCTGGAAGCGTGTTGTTTTTTCGGGTAGGCAGAAGGTCACAAGCCCCATTCCATCATGGTTTGGGGCTTTTTCTATGCGGTTTAAGCTGACCAAGGTGCGAATTCAACGGACAACAAAAAGCGTAGTTTCTTTGATGGTCCGCCGGGATGACTTGTTGGGCATTGGCCTCAAAACAGAACCTTGTAGATATTACCTTTGTTGTCTTTTGCAACACCTGTGCCATTTGCGGTACCGCTACCGGTATAGAACTCGACTTGAATAACTGTGCCACGATCTCCAACGAGCATGGCTTCACCTTTGTTAACACCAGGCAAATTTCTTACTGAAAGGCCAGATCCGTATACAGTCGTCCAAACGGATGCCATGCCATTTGTTGCAGTGCCAGAAGCGGAAGCTGTTGAGAACCCAACGCTCATCGGCGCAATAGAAGACCACTTACCGGTGCATTTTTCGCCGTCAGGTAGCGTCATCGAGATACCACCGGTGTTACCCATGATTCCGTCAACATTAGCTGTTAAGACGGGCAAAGGTTGTTGCTTTGATAGTGGCCCGTCAACGGGGTAGAGAGTTGCAGTAGTAGTGCATGCGGCCAATTGAGCCGCCAGGATTGCGATGGCGATAGGTTTGAAGAGTTTCATGAGATAGCAGACTCCCTCTATTGTGATGCCCAACGTGAATTCAACTGCACCCTCAGTGCAGCGCAACAAGATTGACTGCCGTATAGCATGACGCCCTCCGCCTACGCGCATCACGCCAACCCCAGCATCATAAGCCCAACGCATCGAAATCAGGCAACCCGCCGGACACCCACAACGCGGCACCGCGCAGGGCACGCCGAACCGGCACGGACGTGTTTGGGGCGGATGATTGTGTCGGGCGGCACTGCTGACAAGCTCGCCGGGCTCATCTCATCGACGGCCCATTGACCCGCCAACAAACAGCACGCTTTCAGCGAAGCGGGCGATCGACGCGGGTTTGGGTTGCGCCGGCGACGCTTCAGCCGGTCCGCGCCAGCCGGTAGAGCGCCACGCTGGCGAGGAAGTTGGGTTCTTCGGCGACCACTTCGCCCTCGTCGAAGCCGATGCCCTCCAGCACCGCAATGCCGTTCATGGCGCACAGCGATTCGAAGTCGGCGATGGTGAAGAAGCGCACGTTGGGGGTGTTGAACCACTGGTAGGGCAGGTTTTCCGACACCGGCATGTGGCCGTTGAGGATCGCCTGCCGATGCCGCCAGTAGGCGAAGTTGGGGAAGCTCACCACCGCCTCGCGGCCGACCCGCAGCATTTCGTTGAGGATGCCGACGGTGTTGTGCACGGCCTGCAGCGACAAGCTCATGATGACGTGGTCGAAGAAGTCGTCCTCGAAACCGGCCAGCCCGCGTTCGAGATCGATCTGCAGGGCGTTCACCCCGTTGGCGATGCAGGCGACGATGTTCTCGGGGTCTTTTTCGACGCCGTAGCCGAGCACCTGCCGGGTGTCGGCGAGATGGCGCAGCAGGCTACCGTCGCCGCAGCCCAGGTCGAGCACCTTCTCGCCCGGCGCGATCCAGCCGGCAATCACTTGATGGTCGTAGCGTAGTGCGGTCATGGTCGGGACAGTTCTCTCAGATTGAAGCAAGCAGCGAAAGCCGGCATGGCGCCCACCCGCCGGACCGCCCCAAGAGCGGGCGCGGCCCCCTCGGGGGGGTGAGGCAGGGGTTTCGCGAAGCATCGCTTCGCGCCTGCCGAACGGGTCGGCTGTGCAAAGCCGACCCACCGCGAGCACAGGCGAGCGCGGGGGCCGTCGCCCGACCGCCGGGCCGCCCCAAGGGCGGGCGTAGCCCCCTCGGGGGGCAGCGAGCAAACGCGAGCGTGGGGGCCGTCCACTCTCATCTCAAACCCCGATCCGCTCGAAGTAGGCCGACAGCACCCCGTGGTACAGGACGTCATCGAGCAGAAAGGAGTCATGCCCCGCGTCGCTGTCGATTTCGGCGTAGCTCACGTTGCGCCGGTTGTGCAGCAGGGCATTGACGATCTCGCGGCTGCGCGCGGGCGGAAAGCGCCAATCGGTGGAAAACGAGACCACCAGAAAATCGGCCTGCGCCCGCGCCAGCGCGGAGGACAAGACGCCGCCGTATTCGAAGGCCGGATCGAAATAGTCCAGCGCTTTGGTGGTCAGCAGGTAGGTGTTGGCGTCGAAGAATCCGGCGAATTTCTTGCCCTGATGACGCAGGTAGGACTCGATCTCGAACTCCACGTCGTAGCTGAACACCTGTTTGCCGTGGCGCAGGTTGCGGCCGAATTTCTCGGCCATCGCGTCGTCCGACAGGTAGGTGATGTGGCCGAGCATGCGCGCCAGCTTGAGACCGCGCTCGGGCACCACGCCGTGGGCGTAGAAATTGCCGCCATGGAATTCCGGATCGGTGAGGATCGCCTGCCGCGCGACTTCGTTGAAGGCGATGTTCTCGGCCGACAGGCGCGGCGCGGCGGCGATCACCGCGGCATGGGCGACACGCTCCGGAAACTGCAGGGTCCACGACAAGGCCTGCATGCCGCCGAGGCTGCCGCCCACCACCGCGGCGAAGCGCGCAATGCCCAGCGCATCGGCGAGGCGGGCATGCGAGCAGACCCAGTCTTCCACCGACATGAACGGGAAGTCCGCCCCCCACGGCGTGCCGGTGGCCGGATTGACCGACGACGGGCCGGTGCTGCCGTAGCACCCGCCCAGATTGTTGACCCCGATGACGAAGAACTTGCGGGTGTCGAGCGGCTTGCCGGGGCCGATGAGGTTGTCCCACCAGCCCGGATTGCCCTCCTCACCCGGATGGTAGCCGGCCACGTGGTGCGAGCCCGACAGCGCGTGGCACACCAGCACCGCATTGCTGCGCGCGGCGTTGAGCTGACCGTAGGTCTCGTAGACCAGTTCGTACTCGTCGAGCCGGTCGCCACTCTTGAGCGTCAGCGGCTCGGTGAAGCGCATCGACTGCGGTGCCACCACACCGACGGATTGAGGTTGCGTCATGTTGGTTCCGAATAGAAAAACCCGGTCGGCGATTGGCGCGGACCGGGTTGCCCTCGCTTTAGCCGAATTTTTTGAGCGCCCGCAAGCTGATTGTCAAATCGGCGCTGTAGTGGGCAAAAACTTAGCCCGATCCCCCGCAATTGTCAAACGCCCAAGCGTTCGACCGCCTCGTGCACGCGCTCCTGCTCGTCCATCTTGAGAATGCGCTGCACCTTGGGGGCCAGATCGCCCACGTCGGCACGCAGCACCTCCTGCTTGACCCCGAGCAGCTGGGTGGGCTGCATCGAAAACCGGCGCAGCCCCATCCCCAGGAACAGGCGGGTGAATGCCGGATCGCCCGCCATCTCGCCGCACACCGACACCGGCAGGCCGTACCGCGCGCCCACCTGGATGGTCCCGCCGATGAGCTTGAGCACCGCCGGATGGAGCGGATCGTAGAGGTGCGCGACCGCCTCGTCGGTGCGGTCGATGGCCAGGGTGTACTGGATCAGGTCGTTGGTGCCGATCGACAGGAACTGCAGCCGCCGCACGAACATGCCCAGCGACAGCGCGGCGGCCGGCACTTCGATCATGCCGCCGACCTCGACCTTGGGATCGAACTTCTGCTTACGCTCGCGCAGCTGCTCCTTGGCCTGCGCGATCATCGCCAGGCTTTGATCCATTTCGTGGGCGTGGGCGAGCATCGGCAGCAAAATTTTGAGCGGGCCGTAGTGCGACGCACGCAGCAAGGCGCGCAACTGGGTGCGGAACATCTTGGGCTCGGTGAGCGAATAACGGATCGCGCGCAGGCCCAGCGCCGGATTGGCCTCGGTGCTGCGCTTGCCGACCGCTTCGAGGGCCTTGTCGGCGCCCACATCGAGCGTCCGGATGGTGACCGGCGCGCCGCCCATGTGCTTGAGCGCGGCGCGGTAGGCCTCGAACTGCTCGTCCTCGTCGGGCAGCGCGTGGCGGTTGAGGAACAGGAACTCGGTGCGGAACAGCCCCACCCCGTCGGCGTGCACCTTGCGCGCCTGCACCCCGTCGCGGGGCAGTTCGATGTTGGCCAGCAGGCTCACCTCCTCGCCATCCAGGGTGGTGGCGCGGGCGGAGGTGAGGCGATGCAGCTTGGAGCGCTCCAGCTCCAGCTCGGTCTTGCGCAGGCGGTATTCCTCGAGAATCCGCTCGTCGGGGTCGATGATCACCACCCCGCGCGTGCCGTCGATGATCATCAGCTCATTGTCATGAACCAGCTGGCGGACGTTGTGCAGCGCCACCACCGCCGGAATACCCTGGCTGCGCGCGACGATCGCGGTGTGGCTGGTCGGGCCGCCGACGTCGGTGACGAAGCCGGCGATGTCGTGATCGCGGAAGCCCAGCGTGTCGGCCGGCGAGAGGTCGTGAGCCACCACGATGGTGCCCGGCGAGTCCTTGCGCTTGCGCGGCAGGTGGCCGGGCTGCCCGAGCAGCACCTTGACCAGCCGCTCCACCACCTGGATCACGTCGGCCTTGCGCTCGCGCAGGTAGGCGTCCTCGATCTGGTCGAACTGCTCGACCAGCAGCTCCATCTGCTGCACCAGCGCCCATTCGGCGTTGCAGCGCCGCGCATCGATCAGGGTGCGGGCCGCGTCGGTGAGCATCGGATCGTCGAGGAACATGAGGTGTACATCGACGAACGCGCCCACCTCGTTGTAGGCCGGGTTGTGTTCGGAGGCGCTGCGCAGTTCTTGGAGCTCGCCGCGCACTTCCGCCACCGCATCGTCCAGACGCGCCATCTCGGCCTCCAGATGGCGCGGCGCCAGCTGGTAGTGGTTGACCTCCAGCAGGGCATGCGACACCAGATGCACGTGGCCGATCGCAATGCCTTGGGAAACCGCAAGTCCGTGCAGGGTAAATGGCATGGTGGTCTTCGCTCAAAAACGGTGGTCGTGGGCACGAGCACCCGCTTACTCGTCCTCTCCGAATCGATCGGCGATCAGGCTCTGCAGCGCGTCGAGCGCCTCGTCTTCCTGCTCGCCGCTGGTGTCGATGGTGACTTTGGCGCCGCGCGCCGCGGCCAGCATCATCACCCCCATGATGCTCTTGGCGTTGACCCGCCGGCCATCGCGCTCCAGCCACACCTCGCAACCGTAGTTGCTGGCGGTCTGGGTGAGCTTGGCCGAGGCGCGCGCGTGCAGGCCCAGACGATTGATGATTTCCACTTCGCTACGCGGCATCTTCAGCGCCTTTCTTCAACAAGATCAAACCGGTTTCATGCGCAGCACGCCATCACAGGCGCCGGTAATCGCCCGGTCCAGCACGGCCGCCAGCGGATAGGTCTCGCGGCTGGTGAGCACCCGCAGCAGCATCGGCAGATTCACCCCCGCGAGGGCCTCGACCCGCCCCGGCGCCAGCAGGCGCAGCGCCAGATTGGCCGGGCTGGCGCCGAAGATGTCGGTCAGGATCAGCACCCCGTCGCCGCTGTCGAGCGCCGCCACCTGAGCCCGCGCGTCGGCCACCAGATCGTGCGGATCGTCGCTTGGCGCAACGCCCAGCACCGCCAGTTGCGCCGGCCGCGTGTTGAGCACATGCGCCACGCACTGCACGAGCACCTCGCCGAGCGAGGCGTGAGTAATCAGGAACACGCCGATCATGCGCCACCCGCCGCTGGATCACCCAAGGATTGTAGCCGACCTGCGCGGCCATGGCCGAGGCGCGCTCAGTCGGCGCGGATCTCGACCACCGTGTCGCCCAGCAGGCGCAGCCGCGCGCTCATCGCCCGGGTGACGCTGATCCGCCCCGCGGCGTCGACGCGCAGCACCGCGTCCACCGCGTAGCGCCGCGCCATCGCCGGCCAGGCGTCGCCGGCGATGAACAGCGGCGTGCTCGCCACATCCGAGCGCACCCCCGCGTCGGGGCGGGCGGTGACCAGCACCGTCACCGCCTGGCTGGCCTGCGCCGGCATGCCGCGTCGCGGGTCGAGCAGATGGCTGTAGCGCTGGCCATCGACCTCGAAATAACGCTGGTAGTCACCCGAGGTGGCGACCGCCTCGCCGTCGTAGAGGGACAGCGCCGCCAGCGGCTGCGGCGCGCGCGGGTGCTGGATGCCGACCTGCCAGGCCTGCCCGCCCTTGCTGCCCAGCGCCATCACGTTGCCACCGATGTTGATCAGCGCGTTGGCGATGCCGCCGGCGCGCAGCAGGGCGGCCGCCCGGTCGAGCGCGTAGCCCTTGGCATAGGCGCCCAGATCGAGTTGCACCGCCGGATTGTCGCTGCGGACCACGCGGCCATCGATGTGCAGCGCGGCCATGTCCGGCGCGCGCGCCAGCACCGCGCGCAGCGCCGCCGGATCGGGCAGGCGGGCGGGAAAGTGTTCGCCATGAAAGCCCCACAGCGCGATCAGCTGCCCGATCGCCGGGTTGAAGCTGTTGTCGCCCAGCGCCGCCAGCGCCTTGGCGTCGGCGAGAAGCGCGGCCAGCTCGGCCGACACCTCGGCCGCCTCACCTCGCGCCAGCGCCGCGTTGAGCGCAGTCAGCTCGGAGGGCTGCCAGGCATGGTAGGCGCCGTGCAGGCGGTCGAACTCGCGCAGCACCGCGTTCATGGCCGCCTGCGCGGCGTCGGCGTCCGCCCCCCACACCGACAGCTCGACCCGGGTGCCGAACACGAAGGCCTCCTGCTGCCACAGCCGCTCGCGGTCGCAGGCCGTCAGGATCAGCACGGCGCACAGCGCCAGCCACAGCCGCCGCACCGAAGCTACAACCCCTCGATGGCTTCGATCACCCGCCCGGCAACGTCAAAGCCTTGCTGCTGGTGGATTTCGACCATGCAGGTGGGGCTGGTGACGTTGATCTCGGTGAGATGGCCGCCGATCACGTCGAGGCCGACGATGAGCAGCCCGCGCGCCCACAGCACCGGCGCCAGCGCCTCGGCGATCTCGCGTTCGCGCGCGGTGAGCGGCATCGCCACCCCGCGCCCGCCGGCGGCCAGATTGCCGCGCGTCTCGCCGGCCTTGGGAATGCGCGCGAGGCTGTAGGGCACCACCTCACCGCCGATGATCAGCACCCGCTTGTCGCCCTCCGCAATCTGCGGCAGGTAGCGCTGCGCCATGAT
>JAGRFO010000111.1 GCA_020446005.1 Rhodocyclaceae bacterium
AAGCAGTTTGGCGTCGATGCCGAAGCGGTTCCCGAACTCCTCGCCGCCATCGGCGAGGCGGGGCTCGCATTTGAAGGATTCCACCTCTTCGCCGGCTCGCAGAACCTCAAACCCGAAGCCATCGTCGAAGCTCAGCAAAAAAGCTTCGCACTGGCCTGCCGGCTCGCGGAACACGCGCCAGCGCCGGTGCGCTTCCTCAATCTGGGCGGCGGGTTCGGTATCCCCTATTTCCCTGGCGAGACGCGCCTCGACCTGTCCGCCATCTCGGACAACCTGGCGCAGATTCAGGCCGACGCTGCGCGCAGCCTCCCCGAAGCCAGCCTGGTGATCGAACTGGGGCGCTATTTCGTCGGCGAAGCCGGCATTTACGTCTGCCGCGTACTCGACCGCAAAGTCTCCCGCGGCCACACCTTTCTGGTCACCGATGGCGGGCTGCACCACCATCTGTCTGCCTCCGGCAATTTCGGCCAGATCATCCGCAAGAATTACCCCGTCGCCATCGGCAACCGGATGGATGCCCCGGCCAACGAAAGCGTCAGCGTGGTCGGCCCGCTATGCACCCCGCTCGACATTTTGGGCGACAAAATGATGCTGCCGACGGCCAAAGAGGGCGATCTGGTCGTGGTTTACCAATCCGGCGCCTACGGCGCATCGGCCAGCCCACAACACTTTCTCGGCCATCCGCCGGCCATCGAAGTGATTGTCTGACTATTGCACACCGGATCCCGAATCAAGATGATGAGCCGTCATACCCAACCCAAAAACACGCCGCTGCGCTCGGCACTGCGCTGCGCCACCCGCCTGACACTCACCCTCGGCCTGGCATTGAGCGCCCAGCACACGCTCGCCGTCGGAGCCTGCGGCCCGCTCAACAATGGCTATGGCCCGTTCGACTACCGGACACAACGTAGCAAACTTCAGATTGTCGAGACCTACCATTTCGATGCCGGCGTGGAAAGTTTGCAACGAGGAAAGTCGGGGCATTTAGGCGCCGATCTGGATTACACCCTGCGCGCCTCACCCAACCACGCCCGTGCACTCATGGCCATGGTGCGTCTGTCGGAACGCGAAAAAAACGCCCAGCCCCGCGGCGCCAACTACACCATCGACTGCTACTTCGACCGCGCAGTCCGCTTCGCGCCCAACGACCCTACCGTGCTCACGCTCTACGCCGTTCATTTGAACAAGAAAGGCAAAAAGACCGAAGCCATCGCACAACTTGAAACCGCAGAACAACACGCCGGACGCTCACCCAACATCGCTTACAACATGGGTCTCGTCTATCTCGACTTGAACGATTACGAGAACGCGCTGAAGTACGCCCACATCGCCTACGAGGGCGGGTTCCCCCTGCCCGGCTTGCGCAACATGCTAAAGCGCGCAGGCAAATGGCGGGAAGCCGAAAAACAACCTGCCGCAGCACAAAACTCGCCGGCCAGTACGGTGCCCTCCACCGCCGGGAACGACACAAAGTGACATCCGTACGTCGCGCCCTTGCCATTTCTTTTGCCGAGCGCTACGCCCTCATCGTTCTGGCGCTGGCGGGCAGTATGCTCGTCGCGCGCCTACTCACGCCTGAAGAAATCGGCATCTACTCCGTCAGCCTCGCCGTGATCGGCATCGCACAGGTCCTGCGCGATTTCGGCATCGGCTCATTCCTGATTCAGGAAAAGGAATTGACGGACGACCATGTCCGCACCGCGTTCGGCTTTTCGCTGCTCATTGGCAGCACGCTCTTCATTGCCGCCTTCTTCGCCGCACCCTTCGCCGCACGCTTCTACGACGAAGCGCGAATGATCGACACCCTGCGGATCAGTTCGCTCAATTTTCTCGTCCTGCCTTTTTGCAGCATTTCCCTGTCGTTATTGCGTCGTGACATGGCCTTCAAACACATTGCCGCGGTCAATCTCACCGCGGCGGTGGTCGGTTTCGTGGTCATTATCAGCACGGCCTATCACGGTTTTGGCCCAAACAGCATGGCGCTGGGCGCCGTGGCCGGCAATGTGACCACCGGTATCGGGGCATGGCTCGCCCGGTCCGACCGCAAGCTGCTGCTGCCGAGCTTTGTGTACTGGCGCAAGCTCCTTGGTTTTGGCGCGCAGAATTCTGCGGCAAGCATTGTCACCACCATCTCCATGGATATCAACGACCTTGTGCTCGGCAAAGTGCTCGGCTTTGCGCCCGTCGCCATCATCAGCCGCGCGCAGGGGCTGATGAACCTGTTTCACCGGGACACCATGGCCGCGATCCGGAACGTCGCATTCCCGGCTTTTGCCAAGGCACACCGCGAAGGAGAAGAACTGGACGCGCGCCACACGGCCAGCGTCACATCGGTCACCGCCATTGCCTGGCCATTCTATGGCTTCGCAGCGCTGTTCTCGCTCGAAATCCTGCGTCTGATGTTCGGCCCGCAGTGGGATTCGGCTGCCAGCCTGGTCCCTTATTTCTGCCTGGCCGGCGCACTGGCGGCCACCTCCAACCTGGTTCTCAACGCTGTCATGGCAGTGGGTCGAATCGACCTGGTGGCACGTGCAGAACTCATCTTTCAGCCCATCCGCGCAGCGCTCATCATCGCCGCAGCCGTCATATTCAAATCACTGCTTGCCTGCGCCATTGCCTACCTGCTCGCGTTTGCACTGCACCCACCGTTTCTCTACTTCATCAAGCAACGCTGCATTCCCAACCATTTTCCTGCATTGATGGGTGGTCTATGGAGCAGCGCCAAAGCGACACTGCTTTGTCTTTCACCCGCCGCCGCCGTGGCCACGTATGCGAGCAATACCGGCGCAGGCGCAGTCACGACGCCAGAACTGCTCGTCGCCGCACTGCTGACCGCCATTGCGTGGCCTGCCGCCATCGCCTTTACCCGACACCCCCTGCGGGACGACCCATTGTTCTCACGCTTCACACGCCATATTCCTTGCCTTTCGAGAAGCTGACCATGACAACCCTCTCAACGCTCGCGCCCGTCGCTTCGATACTCCTGACCGTCTGTCTTTTCGTCCTTGTCGCCATCAATCTGCACAAAACCCGCCGGATTCATCTCGCCACATTCAAACTGCTCGACGATCTGGCCAAAACGCGCAAGGAAACCGAATCGCTCTTCGCCCAATTTCAGGCGCTCATGGCACTCGAACGTAAGCTCGACATGAAAGAAGCCCTTCCGCCTCTACGTGGCTGGGTTGGCTCTCCGGATTTTTTGCTGGTGGTTGCCAACCACATCCTGAGCGAAAAACCACAAGCAATCATGGAATGCAGTTCTGGCGTTTCAACACTGGTCACCGCCCGATGCCTGCAAATCAATGGGAGCGGCCACTGCTACAGTCTGGAACACGAACCGGCATATGCCGCCCAAACGCGAAAGCTCCTCGCAAAATACCAACTTTCCGAATGGGCCACAGTGCTCGATGCACCGCTGACCACCCAGAACACGGAAACCCCTTGGTATGATGAAACGGCCATCCCACCCCAAGCATCAAGCATCGAACTGCTTATTGTCGACGGCCCCCCCAGCCATGTCGCACCACTCGCCCGACAACCCGCTTACGACCGGCTCTCCCAAAGGCTAGCCAACAACGCAACCATCATTCTCGACGACGCTGATCGTCCAGACGAAACAAAAATCGTCAAACGCTGGCAACAAGACGAACCCACCCTTCTAGCATCGAAGGTGAATTGCGAGAAAGGCTGCGTCATTCTCAACCGGCAAAGATAAATTAAAAAATCGAGATAACACGCCAGAATCCGGCTCAATTTGACGTCACTTCAACAAATATATGATTAGCATCGTTATTGCCACGTACAACGGCGAACGCACAATTGGCCGCACCCTGAAATCATTATGCGAAATTGACAGGACACCGGGATCATTTGAGGTGATTGCTGTAGACAATGGCAGCTCAGACAGAACGTTAGAGATACTAAACACATTCACAACAATCCTCCCGCTAAGAATATTTAAACAACCCAAGAGGGGCAAAAACTGCGCCCTAAACCTCGCCATCCCTGAAGCTACTGGAGATTTATTACTCTTTACGGACGATGACATCATTGCAGACCCCCAGTGGCTCAACGCGATTGAAAAATGCGCAAAAGACCATCCCGACGCAAGCATTTTCGGCGGAGAAATAGCTCCACACTGGGAAAAAAAACCCGAAAGCTGGCTCTTGGAATCGATACCGATTGGCGTAACTTATGCCATCACATCAACAGAACTGGAAACGGGCCCGATTCATCCAGGTCTCATCTGGGGGCCGAACATGATGGTGCGAAGAGAAGTATTCGATCAAGGGCACAGGTTCAACGAAGACATTGGACCAAACGCCGGCCAGTACATCATGGGAAGCGAGACGGAGTTCAACACCAGAATGTCAAAACTTGGCTACACCACATGGTTCTGCAAAGACGCAAAAGTTGAACATATTATTCGAGACTTTCAGACATCGCCACAATGGATCATCAAGAGAGCTTATCGCTTTGGCAGAAACAAATGCGTTCACGATTATTCCGAAAATCCTCCACAAAAGCGCCAACTCTTTGGCACAATCAACTTCCCAAAATGGATGCTTCGTCGTCTAGCCACATGTTATATCTTAGGAAAGATAAACATGATTTTTGGAAAAAATCGCAAAGCGACCCAGCTTCTGTGGGATGCCTCTTTTTATCACGGATACATTAACCAGGCGCAACAAGAGAAGAGCGGAATTTAAGAAACTTCACACGCAATTCATAGTGATTGTTATGCAAAAATCCACGCCGACAATATTTCTAACAAGCCGCTCCGGCCAGCTTGGCGGAATGGAATTGAGACTTGCCGACGAAGCACGGTTTTTCTCTGACATTGGCCATAGATGCATACTCGCTCCCAGCAAGTTTCCAGGGCGTAACCAGTGGATGGATGCTGTTCTTGCCAACGACTCATCGCTTTCCATGAAAGAGTTCAACCCCCCCCCATTTTTCGAGGAATGGAATTGGCGAAGACTGAACCGTCTTTTTGCTACAGCAATACACTTGCGCTTGCTGAAAAGCTGGAATATTTCACTTTCGCACATCATGTACGCATGGACACAGGAAGGTGGCAGCCGCCTGTGGCTATCTCACAAGGCGGGCATCCCCGCAGTGCTCAGCATTCATAACGCTTTCCCGAAAGCAGAGTTTTCCCGCTGGCACGAAAAAATGACGGCCGACTCTTTTGCTTCTGTTCGTGGAATTTATGCTGTTTCACAAAGCGCCCTGTCGTGCTTTATGGCATCCTACGATCGTTTTGTCCGCCCAGGAACAGTCATCGACGTCATTCCAAACTTTGTTGACATTAGCCGCTACGCACCATCAAAATCTCGTCGCGCCAGCATTAGAAAATCATTGGGTATTCCAGAAAATTCGCCCGTCATCGGATCCATCGGCCGACTGGACAATCAAAAGAAACCATTCTCAGTACTTGAAATATTCTCCACCATCACAAAAATCCATCCAGGCGCACATCTAATATTTTGCGGTCAGGGCCCACTCGCTGAAGCGGTAAAAGCAGAATCAATCCGGTTTCCATGGCGAAATCAGGTTCACTTTCTTGGCTTCCGAAATGACACGGAATCGGTCATGGCCGCACTTGATGTTCACTTGTTGCTAAGCCAACAGGAAGGTTTTGGGATCGTCAATGCTGAGGCCATGGCATGCGAAATACCATCAGTTGCAACCAATGTTCCCGGAACTTGTGACGCCTTCAAAGGGTCAGGCGCGGCCATCCTCGTCCCTTATGACAACAATACCATCGCTGCCGAGGCCGTCTCCATGCTGCTATCAAACAAAGAAAAAAGAATATCCATGGGGGCAGCAGGAAGGAAGCATGCGAGCCAATATCTGTCGAAAGACGCCTGGAGAGAAATGATATTTAACTTCTACAATCGATCCGCTCCAGAGCTATTCCGCACCAATCCCATAGCGGGCACCTGAATTTTGCAACAATGCTTATGCGCATAGCAATACTTTCATACCCCATGCTTTTTCAAGCGCAAGGTGGACTTCAGATTCAAATCGCCGAATCCATTTCTGCGCTCAAACGCCGCAGCGTCGATGCTGCCCTGATCAACCCAAACATTGACCAGCTTGTCAACTTTGATTTGATCCATGTTTTTTCTGCGATCAATGGCAACCATCGCATCATCGAGCAAGCAAAAGCATTTGGCCTGCCTGCGGTCTGTTCGCCATTGATTCAGCCTCATTGGACAACCTCTCTTGGCAGGCGCAGCCGAGCGCTGGAAACGCTGGTCGGCAAATTGACGGGTTGGGAGGTCAAAACTGAGTATCGTCAGATTGCCTCCTGCCTGAGCAACTCGGATGCATTGCTGGCATTGGGGGAAACAGAGAAGGCAAGCATTGTGAACGCATTTGGCATCGCGCCAGACCGCATTCGAATTGTACCCAACGGGATTCCCGGGCGTTTTTTCGCCGCCACACCTGATCTTGCCCATGAAAGACTCGCCTCTGCTCAGGCTTTCATTCTATGCGTTGCGAAAATCAGCCCTCACAAGAACCAGTTGGCACTGGCACGCGCCACCGCCGCCAGCAAATTGAAACTGGTAATTGCAGGAGAGTGTTTGCCTGCCTACAAAGCCTATCTGGACGAATTGCTGGCTTTTGATCATGTCACGTATCTGGGCAAACTCTCTTACGATGACCCGCTGCTTCCCTCCCTTTATGCTGCAGCGCGAGTATTCTGCCTCCCCAGTCATTCTGAAGTCATGCCATTGTGCGTCATGGAAGCGCTCGCTGCAGGCACGCCAGCGGTCATGACACAGCACCACTGCATGGACTTGAGCACGATGCGAGCCGTCGTCACCGAAGTGTCGCCAACCGACGAACTCGCCATCGAAAAAGCAGTGCGGGCGTTCGTGGCTCATGTGCCCAGCGCTGAAGATTGCCGTGCCGCAGTTGCTTCTTTCACGTGGGATTCGGTGGCTGAAAAGATTCATCAAACCTACGAAGAAGTCCTGAACCGCCCATCCACGTAGTCCTCCCATTTATCTAGCGTAGGCCACAATGACCGCATCTTTCCTGGGCAGTCTTAACGCTGCAGAAGCTTTGCCCACAGCAAACGAGACAAGCCTCCCCATCACCGCTATTTCAAGCGGTTTTTTCGGTACCGCCCCTTCTGTCGACACTTGGTCCGGCCATGGACTGGTTTGCCTCACGGCAGGGAATGCGCGATTCGATGGAGAACAGGCGCTGCAGGCGAAAGAAGAAGGTCAGGCGGCAGCATGGGCGGGCGCTTTTCTGCGCCATGGACCCACAGCCGCTGCCACTGTGCGCGGTCGTTTCGCTGCGGTCATTCTGAATACCGACGAACGAACTGTCTGGCTCGCCACCGACCGGTTCGGCACGTATCCGCTGTGCTATACCGCAAGCGACACGAGCTTTAGCTTTTCCGACCGAGCTGATTGCGTTCCAGGGCGGTCGGGGGATATTTCTGCACAGGCAATATTCAGCTATCTGTTTTTCCACTGCATCCCGGCACCCTCCACCATTTTTCCAGACGTGTCTCGGCTTCCCGCCGGACACTACGCACTGTGGAAGAACGGAACGCTGGAATGCAAGCGGTGGTGGACGCCTGCGTTCGAAGAGCCGGAAAACGCTCATTTCGCAGACCGAAAAGAAGAATTCCTTTCGATTATCCAGCAAAGTGTTTCGCGGGAATCGGAACAGCACGAAGCAGGCGCTTTTCTGTCTGGCGGAACGGACAGCTCCACCGTCTCTGGCATGTTGACGAAGGTCACCGGAAAGCCGGCGCGGACTTATTCCATCGGTTTTGATGCAGCGGGCTACGATGAAATGGAATATGCGCGAATTGCCTCCCGGCACTTCGGCACGGACCATCACGAATATTACGTGACGCCCGACGACTTGCTGGATGGCATACCGAAAGTCGCCACGCACTACGACCAGCCTTTTGGAAATTCATCCGCCGTACCTGCCTGGATATGCGCCCAACGCGCACGCCAAGACGGAATCACACGCATGCTCGCGGGCGACGGAGGCGACGAATTGTTTGGCGGCAACACCCGTTATGCCAAACAGCGCATTTTCGGCGTCTATGATTTCTTTCCCGCGGCGCTGCGCCAAAAGGCAATCGAGCCTATCCTCAACCGGCCATCGCTGGAACGCCTGCCGCTCATCAAGAAAATACCAAGCTACATTCAGCAAGCCAGTGTCCCGATGCCGGACCGGCTTCAGATGTATAACATGCTGATCCGGATTGGGCTGGACCAGGCATTTGAACCGGCCTTTCTGGAGTCGATTTCGACTGACGCGCCTTTCTCGCACATGAGGGAAACGTGGGATTCAATTCACGCCAACTCGCCACTCAACCGGACGCTTGCCTACGACTGGAAATACACACTAGCCGATAACGATTTACCGAAAGTGATCGGCACGGCACAGCTTGCAGGGCTTGATGTCGGCTTTCCGCTGCTTTCAGATGAACTGGTGGATTTTTCTCTCAAGCTCCCATCGTCCTGGAAACTCAAAGGATTTCAGTTGCGCTGGTTTTTCAAAGAGGCGCTACGCGATTTTCTACCCAACGAAATCATCACCAAACAAAAACATGGTTTCGGTTTACCGTTCGGCGTATGGGCCTGCGAACACACCAAGTTACGTGCGTTGGCTAACGATGCCTTGAGTGGTTTCAAAAATCGCGGCGTGGTGCAGCCCGAATTCATCGACAAACTGATGAACTCTCTCTTGCCGGCACACCCGGGATATTACGGTGAAATGGTCTGGATTTTGATGATGATGGAGCTGTGGATGCGGAAAAATGAAGGTCAGGCGTAGCGCTGTTTGAGATTCAGGCACAGTCTGGCTGCGAAACGCGCCCGGGTTCTGTCCCATGGCGTAAATCTGCGCAACTGGAACACATCATCCACCGTGCCACTGGCGCCGAAGTTGGTGGATACCGCGGCATCGAAGCCAAGCTGGCGGGCCAGGTCGGCGTGCTCTCGGGTGTAGTCCTGGGACAGTTTTCCATTCGGGTAGGCAAAGAGTCCAACGCGCTGCCCCAGAATGGCCTCAAGCTGGTCTCGACTGTCCGACATTTCAGCCTTTGCATCAGAGAGCGACAGGCGCGCGAGAATGGGATGTGTCACGGTGTGCGCCCCCACCCCCATGCCGCTCGCGCTCAACTGCTTCAGTTGGTCGGTCGTCAGCATCAAATCGCTGGCCACGCCCGCCTTGCATTGGTCATGGATGCGGTCAACGGCGGCCATCCGTGCGGCGGTTTCAAGATGCTTGATGGCTGGAATGACGCAATGCACGGCAGCGCGCCGGTTCTCCACCGTTTCAAGCGGCACAACGCCAAGATCGAGCCAATCGAGATTGATACACTCGACACGGGTATTGCGAATGGATTCAATCACCGTATCGTTCCACATCCGGCCGCCATCGAGATAGCCGGTGGCAATGAAAAACGTGGCGGTCAGCCGGTGTTTTTTCAGAATGGGCACCGCGTTGAGCCAATTGTCTGCGTAACCGTCGTCGAAGGTGATCGCGGCAGCCCGCGCCGGGAGCTGCCCGGTTTTGAGTTGCTCAACCGCGTCGTCGAGCGCAAGCACATTGAACCAGCCACTGATCCATCCCATCATTTGATCGAAGCAGGCGCGATCGGGCTCGCCCGGAAACAGGGGGTCCGGCCGGTCGAGCACGCGATGAAAGATGAAAATTGACAGCTTGCCGTCTCGGCCGGCTGGTGAGAGATGCTTGAGAACCTGCTTGACGATCATGTGGCGCTCGCGCTCCTAGTGTTGGGCAAACGCCTGAGCAGCGACGGCCTTTTTCTTCTTGAGGCCGATGTATTCCAGCCATGACTCTGCCGGATCCCGCGTCCAGCCTTCGGTCTGGACCCATTTCCGCGCAGCGACGGCCAGCACCATCATGTTGTAGGGGAGATCAAAGTAGGACAGGCTCAGGAAAGCACCGCCTACGGCATAGCCAACGAGTGAGACCTGAATCATGCCGCCCATTTGCGAGGCCCATCGGGTCGTTTCATTGTGAGCGCACTGCCGTCTTAACCAACCAGCGATCGAGTAGGTGTGAAACCAGATACCCAAGAAGAGGAACAGCCCCATGAATCCATGATTGCCGAGCACCTGAAAATAGATACTATGGGCTGCACGCGGAATTGTTTCGTATTTACCGTATAGCGAGAAAAAAGACTCGTGTTGATAACTCATTCCCCCACCGAAAGGATTCCGCTTTGCAACTTCAAATGCCACCCCCCAGGCATTGATTCGCCCCATCGCGGAGCCATCCTCCTGATACTCGGAGATGGTGTCCATGCGTGCCCACCAATGCTCCGGCATCATCGGCAATGCAACCAACACCCCCAGCAGGATGAGGATACCAATAGTTCCCTTACGGTCGCTGCGCCACCAGAACATGGCGGACATTGCAATAATTGCCAGCAATGCACCGCGTGAGTACGTCCCGATGGCGGCGCCTGCGCACAGGATCATGGACGCAACAATGGCACGCTTGATCCACTTTCGTTCCACTTGCTGGAGCAAGAAATAAAGCAGGGGAATCGTCATGATCAGCGATAACGCGAATTCATTGTTGTCTTCGATGAACGACCCTGGCGGCCCCCAAACGCGGTAATTGCCCCCGGTGAGTACCGTAAAAATACCGCCTTTGACACCCAGCAGCGCAAGTGAACAGGCTGTCACCCACGCGAACGCAACAATCTGCTTTTTGTTGATAATCAGCATGGCCGCAACGAAGGTCATGAAATAGATTTTCATCACCTTGTTCCACTGCTCGTAATCTCCCGTCGTGTCGACCCCCATCAGCCAGGACAAGGTGATCCAGACAGCGAAAAGAAAAAACCAGACGATCGGCCCACCTTGAAACGGCGATTGCCGGTCCTTGGTTGCCAGAAGACCCAGAACAGTGACTCCGGCCGCAAAAGCCGCCAACGGCGCAGAGTAAGCGAACCCCCAAGTGAAACGGTGAGGGTTCATGATGCTTAACCACGTCCAAAGCATCACACCGATCCAGGGGCGTCGAAGCGCCAACATGCCGGCGATCAGCACGATGCTGACAATAATAATGTCACGCATGTGGGGCGGCGTCCTGTTGCGGCTTTACGTGGCTGATCACATACCGGAACTTGCCCGATTTCTCGGCGGGAATATCCTTGACAACTTCAATGTCAATGTGAACATTGTCTCCCAGACGTTGCTTGAACCCAGTCCTGACCACTGATGAAAGTTTCAATGCATCGGCACCCGGCGCACAGACGATCATCACCCGGGTTAGATCAAGCCGCTCCTGGACGATCTTGAACGCCTCCACCTGCGGCAAGTCGCGAAGAATATAGATGAGTGACAGTCCGTGCATGACCGTACCGTCTGCCGCCACCACGAAATCGGTCGCGCGGCCCTGGATGTCTTTCAGCACGGGCAAGCCCCGGCCACATCCACAGAGCTCATCACTCAAGGTGCCGACATCACCAGTCCGGTACCGAATGAACGGATAATCCGGCGTTGCCAGATGTGTCACCACGATCTCTCCTGACACGCCGGGAGGGACGAGCCGCCCCTGCTCATCAATGATCTCGACGACGATGTCCTCAGCCGTGATGTGCATGCTGCCGTGCGGGCACTGATGGGCGATGAACCCGGCATCGCGACCACCGTAACCATTCGCTACGGGGCAGGCGAACAGCCGCTCGATGGTCTCGCGCTGATGATCGTAGAGCCGCTCCGAGGTACAAAAGACCACCTTGACCCCAAGATCATCAAGCCTTTGCCCACTGAGTTCTGCCCGCTTCGCAATGTGACCAATCGCCGACGGGTAACCGAAAAGCATTTTTGGGCGCCACTTCCGGATTCGCTCAATGAACCCGTCCACCTTGGCATCGGACATTTCGAAGGCGGGTATCAGTTCGGTCCGCATGAAGCGGTCGCGCAATTGTCGCAACCGATCCTGGGTGCCCAACTCGATCGGCGAACCCCAGACAACCATCTCCCGATCGCCGATATCCACGTCCCACCACCGCGTGGCACGCCACTTGGCCGCTACATCGTGGCTGACACGTTCAGTACCGATGAAGAAAATGAGCGGTACGCCCGACGAACCGCCGGTATTGAAGCGGGCCAACCCGGTAGCGTTGACGGCTTTCAGTGCGTCGGTATTCGCCCGAATGACCTCTTTGGTTAAAAAAGGCAAACGCTCAAGATCACGCACACTGGTCACAGACGCCGGATCGAAGCCGAGCTTTTCGAACAGATTTCGGTAGTACGGCACCGTGGATGCAACGGAAACCAACAATTGTCGCAATCGCTGCAACTGAATATCTCCAATGGCATCCTCAGACAACCATTGGCTGGCTTCCATGGCCTTGCGAACCTGCACCGTATTGTGTTTCTTGAAGCGCTCCTGCAATGGAAACAAGACACCGGAAACGATACGGGTGTATGGATCACTCATCGAATCAATCTCGCAAGGGCCGGACAATATCATCTGCGGGGGATCGCATTGCATCCTCATAGGCGCTGAGCAATTCGTGCTTGACGGCCGCCCAGCGATATCGCTGGACTTCGTCCCGTGCTGCATTTCTCAGCCGATCAGCGAGCACTGAATCCTGACCAACACGAACGATCGCCCGAGCCATGGCCACCGGATCGTTCGGCGGCACGAGCAAAGCCGTCTGCCCGTCTTCGACAATAAAGGGAACACCACCAACGCGGGTGCTTATCACCGGTACGCCACTGGCCATGGACTCTAGCACCGAGTTAGGCATGTTATCGACATGGCTCGGGTTCACACTGAGATGTGCGTCACGATAGAGCGCCGCCACCTGATCGCGATCAAGACGCCCCGTGAATTCCACACGCTTCTCGATCCCCAGGTCTTTGGCCAGAGTCTCAAGAGCGCCGCACAACGGCCCACTCCCCGCTATCGCCAAGTGCGCATCAGGCAATTGTTCGATGACGAGTGCAAATGCCTTGATCACCACGTCGATGCCATAAATGGCCTCGAGGTTTCGGGTCACGATGATCGAAAAGCCTCCCTCCCCCTTTCCCGACGTTTCAGCCGGCGAGAATCGGTCGACGTCGATAATGTTCGGCACGATGCGCCCCACCATGCCGTATCGCGCGAAAACGTCGAGCAGAAATCCGCTGGGTAGAATCAACGAAGAAGCACGCTTCATGCTCGCGCGCACACTGTTCGCCGCAGTCTCCAGAAAAGTCCCGGCCTCGCCCCCACGGTAATTGACCACGATCGGCGTTCGTCGCATCGCGGCCAGGCGGATCGCCGGCATGGCATACAGATGCCAGGACCAACCGGAGTTGGCCATCACATGCATTACATCCGCGCGGCCCGCAGCACGCCAGAGCCTATACAGATAAGGCACCAAGCGGAAGACTGCACGAAGACCCTTGATGCGGCCGGCCCAAGCCGGAGAATAGGGAGCATTAACTTGGACAATGTCGACCCGGGCGCCCTCGACGGTCAGCAACTCCGCCAACTGCCGGGTCTGGTTCGCCATTCCGCCTGCCGGAGGCGGCAGGGGCCCGACAAGGCAGACATGCAAACAGTCGAAGGTCACCGGCCAACCTGTCCAGTCAAGCGTTCATACACCGGTACATAATTAGCAACACTGTTTGTCCAGTTGCGGACTTCCTCGACAAAATGACGTCCATGCTGACGCATGGCGGGCCACTGCTCTTGCCCAGCAAACATGCTCTTGAGCGCCTCGGCCAACGACTCGGCATGCCCTGCCTTAAACAACATTCCGGTTTCACCGTGGCGAATGAGTTCCTTGTGCCCACCCACATCGGAGGCGACAAAGACGCGCCCCTGCGCCATGGCTTCGAGCGGCTTGAGGGGAGTCACCAGTTCGGTCAGCCGCATCGAATGGCGGGGGTAGGCGAGCACATCGATCAGGTCGTAGTAGCGTTGCACCTCGTGGTGCGGCACCCGGCCGGTGAAGATCACCTTGTCGGCGATCCCCAGAGCGCGGGCCTGCGCTTTCAGGTTCGCCTCCTGCGGCCCGCCGCCGACGAGCAGCACCCGGGTATCGGGGCGCCGTTCGAGCAAGGCCGGCATGGCGTCGAGCAGCAGATCCAAGCCTTCATAAGCATAAAACGACCCGATGAACCCGACCACATCGCAGCCATCCAGCCCCAGTTGGGCCCGAAGCGACGCATCGGCCTGGCCGGACATCTGAAAACTATGCACGTTGACGGCATTCGGAATGACCGTCACGTTGTCGCGGGAGATGCCACGCCCGACGATGTCTTTGCGCAAACCTTCGCAGATGGTAAAGACGTGATCGACGCGCTTGAACGCATAGGATTCGAGCGCCCGGGTCAGGCGATAGCGGAGGCTGCCCTCGGTCGTCGTCCCATGGTCGACCGCGGCATCCTCCCAGAACGCGCGCACCTCATAGACGACGGGGATCCCCAGGCGACGCCCCACCTTGATCGCTGGCAGCGCATTGAGCACCGGTGAATGGGCGTGGAGGATGTCCGGTCGAACCGCCTCGGCCAACTGCGTCAAGCGTGCCTCGATCGCCTTCATCATGGCGATCTCGCCCAGCACCGGCGCGCTGGCGGGCGGGACTGGCGTGCGATGAAAGACCAGCCCGTCCACCTCCTCACTCTCCTCGCTGCAGACCCCCTGCTTGGGCGAAGTCAGGTGATGCGTCTCCCACCCGAGCGCACGCTGCTCCTTGAGGATATTGGCCGTCCGGAACGTGTAACCACTGTGCAGTGGAATGGAATGATCGAGTACATGAGCCACCCTCATGTCATTGCGCCCCTGCCGTGGAGCGCTCGGCACCCGTCAGCGTCCGCGCCATGAACCGCTCAAACATCATCAAGGTCCACAAGGGCGCGCTGTAATCCCGGCGCCCCGACTGATGGTCATCGACCAGCCGTGCCAGCAGGTCCATGTCGAACACCCCCGCGTCGGCCATGACCTCGCTCCTCAGGGCGTCTCGCACGCGCTGTCTGAGCGGCCCGCGGAACCAGCGCGCCAGCGGCACGGAAAAGCCCATCTTGGGCCGATAGAGCACCTCGTTCGGCAATTTCGATTCCAATGATTTCTTGAACAGGAATTTCCCCTCCTGACCCTTGATTTTCATGTCGTTCGGCAAGGTGGCGAGCCATTCGACGAGGGGGTGGTCCATCAACGGTTCGCGCACTTCGAGCGAGTGCGCCATGCTGGCGCGGTCGACTTTGGTGTTGATATCGCCGACCAGATAGGTTTTGAGATCGAGGTACTGAATCTGCGCGAGCGGATCGTCCGTGCCGGCCTGGGCCGCGTGGCGACGGAACACCTCGATGGCGTTGTAGCCGCCCAGTTCGCGCTGAAAACCGCGCGAGAAGAGCTGGCGCCGCATCTCGTCGCGCACGATGGACACCGAATGGAAATAGGCCTCGACGGAATCGCGCGCCAGCGCCTGGAAGGTCGTCTTCCCACGCAACACGCGGGGCGCCCAGTCCAGCTTCGGATAGGCCCGGCCCAGCAGGCCGAACACCGGCCGGCGCAACCCCAGCGGCAATGCGTCGCGCATGCGCTGCTCCATCAGGTGCAGTCGATAGCGACGGTAGCCCCCAAAACTCTCGTCGCCCCCATCGCCAGAGAGCGAGACAGTCACGTGCTTGCGGGCGAGCTGACAGACCCGATAGGTGGGGATGGCGGAACTATCGGCGTAAGGCTCGTCATAGAGCCCGGCCAGCGTGTCGATGAGATCGAAATCATCGGACTTGACGGTCTCAATGTGATGATTTGTCTCGTAGCGCGAGGCCACCATCTGGGCAAATTCGCTTTCATTGAAGGCGGGATCGTCAAAAGCAATCGAGCAGGTATTGACGGGCGAATTCGACAGGTCCGCCATGGTCGCGACGACCGCGCTGGAATCGACACCACCAGAGAGGAAGGCACCAAGAGGCACCTCGGAGATCATGCGCAGGCGAATGGACTCGTGCAGGCGTGCGTTGAGCTCGGCAACCGCATCCTCATACCCGATCGAGTTGTCCAGCGTGAAACGCACATCCCAGTATGGACGACTGGCAGGCATGGATCGGCCGCGACGAAGTGTGATCGTATGGCCGGGGTCGAGTTTGGCAACGCCCTTGTAGATCGTGCGCGGTTCAGCCACATAGCCCAGCGCGAAATACTCTTCAACCGCATGCGGATCAATGCGCCGATCCAGTTCGGGATGCTGCATCAACACCTTGAGTTCGGAACCAAAGGCGACGCTGCCATCGCGCATGAGGCCATAGAACAGCGGTTTGACCCCCAGCCGGTCGCGCGCGAGGAACAGTGTCTCGCGATTTCGATCCCACAATGCGAAGGCAAACATGCCGCGGAAGCGCTCAACGCACGCCTCGCCCCAGGCCTCCCACGCATGCACGATCACTTCGGTATCGCTGTGAGTGCGAAACACGTGGCCAAGCGCCTCCAGTTCTGGCACCAGCGCCTGAAAATTGTAGATCTCTCCATTGAAGACCACGCAGACCGAACCGTCTTCGTTGAACAGTGGTTGCTGCCCAGTTGCCACATCGATGATCGAAAGCCGGCGGTGGGCCAGAGCAACCCCAGGTTCGAAGTGATAGCCCCCCTCATCCGGGCCGCGATGAAACTGCACATCGTTCATGCGCTGGACAAGATCGCGGGAGAACTCGCGGCGGCCACTGAGATCGAAAAGCCCGGCAATACCACACATAAAAGAACCCGTTTTTTCAGGACGCCGCGAGCGGCTTGCCAGCCGCAGCCAGCATCCGGTCATACACCGTTGTATAGCTGTTTACCATCGCATCGAGGCTGAAACCGGCTTCGATGCGCGCACGCGCCGCGGCGCCCATCCGCACCCTGAGCGGCGCGTCATCAAGCACACGCTGCATCGCCGCTGCCAAGGCTGCAGGATCGCCCGACTCCACCAGATATCCCGTGACATCGGGCACCACCAGCTCGCTGTTTCCCCCGACAGCCGTTGCCACCACGGGCAGACCGCAAGACATGGCCTCAAGCAAGGTATTGGAAATCCCCTCGGCCCGGGACGGCAGCACGAAACAATCCATCGATTGCATCAATGCGGGCACATCTTCCCGTGCGCCCGCCAACCAGACCTGATCCTGCAACTGACACGCTGCAATCTCGGCCTGTACGGCATCTCGCAGCGGACCGTCTCCAACGATCACCAGCTTTGCGCTCCTGGCTGCTGGATCGCGACTCTGCTTCAAAAGTGAGAATGCGCGCACCAGCGTGAGTTGATCTTTGACCGCCTGAAGTCGCCCCACAGCACCAAAAACAATGGCCCCCTCCTCTGCCCATCCCGAGGGGATGCCACCAAGGGAAGCCCGCTCCGTGGATGGCGAAAAACGCTGCGAGTCGACTCCGTTGCATATCCGGGTGATCCGCCTTTCGGCAATCCCGACCGAACGGTGCAAATATGACAAAAGTTGTGCTGACAAGGCGATGTAATGCGTCACGAACGGGGAATAAAGCCGGCGCATCAAGCGATACCGCTTTGACTCGCCACCGGGATCGGAGGAATCCCAGCCGTGCTCGCCATGGATGCGCACCGGCACGCCAGCCGCCCAGGCCGGCACGACCATTTCAAGCGCGGCCAGATTACGGGTATGGACAATGGCCGGCTTCACGCGGCGAAGCAAGGCATACAACTGGCGATAGACCTTGAGACCATGGCCGGGTGGCTTGCGAATCGAGATGAATTCAACGTCCGTTCGCTGGATCCGAGCACAAAATGCAGGATCGCATTCGTGCAATGCAATGATGACATGCCGGTAGCGATCGACCGGCATCCGGTTGATGAGATTCACCACCCCGTTTTCGAGGCCACCAATACTGAAGTTATAGAGAACGTGCGCAACCAGTGGGCGGGCGGTCTCCGTGTTGCTCATTGCACCGAATCCAGCGCGACATCCACCGCCACATCCAGCGCAGCCGCATGATCCACAAGAAACGCCACGACGGCTTCTCGCGTCAGCGTCGCATCTTCACCGGATACCGCCAGCACGATATGCGCCGCCGCATCGTGGTCGTCAGCAATACGACTCCAGGCCAACTGCGCCTTGGCACTCAGGTCGCTCGTCACAATTCGACCATCGATGCGATACCACCGCCACACGGACAGGGCGCCAGCAGATCCCAAGAGTTGAACACGCTCCACCGACCCCACCGGCAAGGGGTCAGATGCGCGCGACAAGACGCGCCACGGACCGCTTGATCTGACCAGTTGATTGTCCCAACTCACCATCTCCCGCCCGGCCACCTGATCCGCAAAGCCCGCAATATAGACCAGCACAGCGGTATCGCCGCGCACGTAGCGCGCCACCGCGTCGGCTCGATAGCCCTGAAACGCGGGGCGGAAATCCTGCTCCGCCACTTCAACACGTGACCATCCCTCGGCGGCCTCCGGCAAGGTCAATGACATCGCAGGCTGCCGATCAACAACCGCCGCCTGGACTGCCACCAGCGGCCCGATGACCACACAGGCCAGCACCATGGCGGCCTTGGCCGTGATCGGCCGCGCAGTCATTGCGCCACCAAGCTGCGGCACCGCAATCGCTGGACGATCATCATCGCGCCACCAGGCACCCACCCAAAACATCCCCATGATCACGACCCCGAAAAACACCCAGCCGTAGATCAGGTGATCGACACCAACAGCCAGCGTGTTCCCGCTGAGATAACCAATCATGACGATCATGTAGGCGCGCAACCAGTTGGCAACGATCGGCATCAACAAGGCAAAGACAGAAAACGCCACGCGTTTTCCCAGACCACGATAGTTGAGGTAGGCGAACAGCGTGCCAACCATGAAGGATGCGATCAGATAGCGAATGCCACTGCACGCCTCAACCACCGACCAGCGGCCGTTGGGCACCACGAAATGCAGCCCCTCCTGAAACACCGGAATTCCACTTGCCCGTAACGCAGCAACCGTAAACTCTGCGGTGTAATGCATCAGCATCGGCACCAGAAATTCGCCCACTGGCGCCATGAAAAACAGGAACATCATCGGGAAGGCTACGGGTCTGAACGCGCGCAATCCAAGCATCGCCCACGCCGCCGTCACCAGCACCGCGACGACAGCCAGATGTTCCAGCGCGGCCACACTCACCCAGCGCCCCACCAGCCAGGCCGACATCGCTGCGATGGTCAGCACCAACACAGGGAGGGAGGGACGAAGCGGCAGACCGCTCACTTCGTGGCGACGCTGCCACACCAGATAAGCGGAAATCGGCAGCACCACGAAACCATGAGCGAAGGTTTCGGAGCGCGACCAGATCGCCACCATTTCAGCAATCGTGCCCCAATACGCCAGCGCCCATACCACCAGCACCACCAGCAACCCCGCCAAGGGGCTCACTTGCCGCTGAGCAGACAGCGAAGCCGACGGTGTTTCCATCGACGCACTCATGCACACATCTCCACTCGCTTCGGTGCCATGCCGTTTTCCAACGCGCGCGGAATGGCCGCCAGGTGGGCATCCCAGGCGTAGTGTTCAAGCACGACTGCGCGCGCCGCGGCACCCATGGTCTCGGCAACTGCCGGAGGGCTGCACTGCTGAATGGCATCAGCATAATCATCCGCAGTTTCCGCCACCCGATGGGTCACCCCCGGACTCGCCCTCAAACCCGTTGCTGCCGCGCTCGACACCACCACCGGTCGGGCCATCGACATGGCCTCCAGCACCTTGTTCTGGATTCCGCGCGCCACGCGCAGCGGGGCCACCACCACGCTGGCGTGATGCACATAGGGCCGAACGTCGGGGACCGTGCCAGTGACGACAACACGGTCGCCATCGGCCAGCGCGTTCACGGCCGGGGCGGGATTCATGCCGACGATGTAAAAGCGGGTCCGCGGTCGCTGCGACCAAACCTTTGGCATCACTTCCCGCGCAAACCAGCAGGCCGCATCGACATTCGGCCAGTAGTCCATTGCGCCGGCAAAGACAATCACGGGAACATCAGGTCCATAGGGCGATACACCGCCATTGTCTGGCGAAAAATACGTCGAATCGACGCCATTTTCGACCACCTGAACACGTGCCGCGAGCGTTGGTGCTTCGCGCAAAAACAGGTCAGCCTCGGCACGGGTGACAAAGCTCGAGACATCCACCTGCTCCGCGCGACGACGCTCAAAGCGTCCCAGCAAGCGCCCTTCGCGCTGATACAACCACGACATCGGCCAGCGACGCGATGCCGCATACTGGGTCCACTTGGCCGAATCGACATCGCAAAAATCGAGAAACACCCGCCGCAACGACAGCCCGTCGAGGTACTGCGCCATCGCCCCGCTGAACACCACCGCGCGCTCGATCGCATGCGTCGCGCACTGCTCCCGGACCCACTGCGACACGCCCGGATCGCGGTAGTACGGCAAGGTCAGCGCTTCGCCACTGAGCAGACCACGCAGGCTGCGTACCCGGCCGCGAACCGGATCGAGACCAGCCGTGTGCACCGCGACGCACCACTGATCGAGGGCAGCCACGTGCTGCCAGTCATCGGGATGATCCACGAAGGTGGCCAGATGCACTTGGTAGTGGCGCGCCAGGAAACGCAGGATATGAAACGAACGCACCTTGTCGCCCTTGTTTGGCGGATAAGGGATGCGGTGTGTCAGGTAGAGCAGCGGGGGCTTTTCCATGCTCACCCCAGATTCCTGACGATAAACGGCCCCAGCGTATTGGCCACCGGCAGTGGCAGGCGACGCCAAACGGCGATGAAGGCGCGGTATTTCGGGTTCATCGGGTTGTTCTGGGGGATCGCGTCGCGCTTGTAGAGGCGGTATTCGTAGGACAGCGGCTGCGGCTCGAAGCCCCAGTTTTTCTTGAAGCTGTAGGGGCCCGTGCCGACCTTGCTGCGGCCGTAGTCGAACAGGCGGCAGCCGCGCTCGCAGGCGCGGCGCATCAACTCCCAGTACTTGAAGTCGTTGGCGGCCAGGCCGCGCGCGGCGAAGTCGTCGCCGGCGTAGTACGGCAGCACTTCGTCGCGGAAGTAGAAGGAGAGCACGCTGGAGAGCGGCTTGCCTTCGGCGTCGGTGACGGTGAGCACTTCGCAGTCGTCGCCGAAGGTCTCCCGCAGTGCGGCGAAGAAGCGTTTGGGGAGGGCCGGCGTACCGTGACGCAGGACGTTGTCGGAATACAGCGCGAAGAAACGGTCGACGGTCTCGTCGATCACGCTCACCAGCCCGTTATTGATACCTTTGCGCACCATCGCGCGCTGTTTGCGCGGGATGGCTTTCATGTTGACGTCGACGTCCGGGTCGATGGCCTTGCGAAAGGTGACGTAAAGCTCCTGACGTGGCCAGTCGGCGTGGCGCGGCTGCATGTTGCGGTATTCGAGGTGCTGCACCCCGCGCTCCACGGCAATCCGCTCGGCCTCGGCTTCCAGCGCGGCGGTGGCGTCGGGGTCGCCGACCACGCCGCCATAGACACAGAACGGTAAGGATGTGAGGGCATGGCCGAAGAGTCGGCTTTTGACTTCGGCCAGCGGCAGCACCGCAACGATGTGACCGTCACGTTCGGCGAACAGGAAGTGGGTGCGATGGCCGAACACGGTTTCGATCAGGCGCTGCCAGGCGGCACGGTGAAAGAAGGTGGCGTCCGGGCAGGCGAAGACGAAGGCGTCCCAGCGCGGATAATCGGCTGCCGTGAGGCGATGCACGGTCAGGTTGGCGTGTTGCATGGGCAGGCGCTACGGCAAATGGGTTCAGGCGGCGGCGAGGAACACGTCGTCCATCCGCCCCCACGAAAAATCGTTCATCAGATGGCGCAGACGCATCTCGGTGCGCGACAGATTGACGTAGTGGCGAAAACGCGTCTTGGCGGTGGTGCCCTTGACCCGCGGCTGGTCGGGATCAACCTCCCAGGGGTGAAAGTAGAACATCGCCGGGCGATGATCGTCGGCATTGACCTTACGGATCAGCCAACGCGAGGCGGCATAGGGCAGAAGCCGGAAATAGCCACCGCCGCCGGCCGGCAGGTTGCGGCCCAGATAGCGGACCGTGGTGATCGGCATCTCAAGCAAACCGTTGTCGAGGCGGTAGGGAAAACGCGGCGCATCGGGCATGCCGTAGTGATCGTGCTTGACCGGATACACGCTGGAGCTGTAGGCGTAGCCGGCCTCGGCGATGCAGTCGTGGGCCCATGGATTGCCGGCGCCGATCGAGAAACTCGGCGCGCGGTAACCGCGCACGGGCCGGGCGCAGATGTCTTCGAGCACCGACTTGGCCAGCCGGATATCGGCCAGAAAGGCGGCCGGGCTCTGGTCGCTGGCGCGCTGGTGGGCGTAGCCGTGGCTGGCCACCTCGTGCCCTTCCATGGCGATCCGGCGCACCAGATGCGGGTAGCGCTCGGCGATCCAGCCGAGGGTAAAGAACGTGCCCTTGGCGCCATATTCGTGCAGCATCGAGAGGATCACGTCGACGTTGCGCTCCACCCTGCACGGCACGCTTTCCCAGTTCTTGCGCGGGAAATGCGGCGCCAGCGCCGAGACCTGGAAGTAGTCTTCCACATCGATGGTGAGCGCGTTGACGATGCTCATGCCGGCTCCGCCACCTCGGCCGCGGTCGCGCGGGCCTGCAGCCACCCGGACAGGTGCGCGGCGATCCGCTCGGCCGCGCGACCGTCCCAGTATTCCGGAATCCGCCCGCCCTTGCCGCCGCCGGCGAGGATGGCATCAACGCCGTCGAGAATCGCCGCGGCATCGCCGCCGACCATGGTGTTGGTGCCCTGCTCGATGGTGATCGGCCGTTCGGTGTTCTCGCGCATGGTCAGACAGGGCACGCCGAGCGCGGTGGTCTCCTCCTGCATCCCGCCCGAATCGGTCAGCACCACCCGCGCGCCAGCCATCAGGCCGAGCATTTCAAGATAGCCCTGCGGCGGCAACACCAGAAAACCCGGCGAATCGAGCAGGCCAGACAGGCCGTGGGCGTCGATGTTCTTGCGGGTACGCGGATGCAACGCGAAGATCAGCGGCAGGCGCTGACTCACGGTGTGCAGGGTGCGGATCAGGCGTTGCAGCACCTCGGGGTCGTCCACGTTGGACGGCCGGTGCATGGTCACCACCCCATAGCCCCCCGCGATGCGCGCCGGATCAAGCCCCGCGTCGGCCAGCAGTTGCGCCGCCGGCACCGCCTTGGGGCGGCTCGCGAACAGGCTGTCGATCATCACATTGCCGACAAACGCGGCGCGCTCGGCGGGGATGCCTTCGCGGGCCAGGTTGTCGTGCGCGGAACGCTCGGTGGTGTAGAGCAGGTCGGAGATCTGGTCGGTCAGAATGCGGTTGATCTCTTCGGGCATGCGCCGGTCGCCGCTGCGCAGGCCGGCCTCCACATGGACCACCGGAATGTGCCGTTTGACCGCCACCAGCGCGCACGCCAGGGTGGAGTTCACATCGCCCACCACCAGCACGGCGCGCGCGCCATGCGACTCGATCACCGGCTCGAAGCGCTTCATCACCTCGGCGGTCTGCACCGCATGGGAGGCGGAGCCCACTTCCAGATTGATGTCCGGATGCGGCAGGTCCAGATCGGAAAACAGGCGATCGTTCATCGCCGCGTCGTAGTGCTGGCCGGTATGAACCAGCAGGGTCGGGATCGGTGGCTCGTGGCGCGCGAAGGCCTTGAGGATCGGCGCCATTTTCATGTAGTTGGGGCGGGCGCCAACAATACAGATGACGGGCGCCACGCCTTGATCGGCAGCACTCATTTGGCCACCTCGTCCGGGCCGGTGTCGGATGAGGCCGCGACCAGCTGGTTCATCAGCGTGATCACCGCCGACAGGGTGTGTTCGAGATGCGTCAGGCGCGCCTCGATCCGGCTGGCATCGAAGTTGGCCGAGAGCTGCGCAAACTGGGCGGCCACCTCGGGATCGGTAATCAGCTTGGCCAGATCCGGCGCGGCGTCTGTCCCGGTCGACGCCGAGCGCACGGGCGTGATCAGCCGGGCGGTGGCGGTGTTGCGCCCGCTACGGTGCTCTTCCTTCATCTCGGCGACCACCTCACCCACCTCGGCGGCGGTCAGGGCCAGCTTTTCGGCCAGAAAACCGGCCAGCAACAGGCGATCGCACAGGGTGTTGACGCGCCGCGGAATGCCGCCCGAGGCGCGGTAGATGTCTTCAAACGCGTCCGCCGAAAAACTTGGCGAATCAGGCGTCCAGCCCACATGCTTGAGGCGGTGCTCGATGTAGGCCTTGGTTTCCTCCACATCGAGCGGGCCGAGGTGGTAGGAGGCGATCACCCGCTGGCGCAGCTGCTGCATCTCCGGGCTCTGCATGATGTCGCGGAATTCGGGCTGGCCGATCAGGAAGCTTTGCAGCAGCGCATGGTCTTCGAGCTGAAAGTTGGACAGCATGCGCAGCTCCTCGACCGCGCGCGGGGTCAGGTTCTGCGCCTCGTCAACCACCAGCAGGGCGCGCTTGCCGGCGGCGGTGACCGACACCAGAAAGGTCTCCAGCGCCAGCAGCAGGCCGGCCTTGTCGAGATTCTTGCTCGGCACGCCGAAGGCTGCCGCCACCAGGCGCAGGATGTCGTCGGCGTCGATCTGGGTGCTCACCAGCTGCGCCGCCACCACCTTGCTCGAATCAAGCTGTTGCAGAAGGCTGCGCACCAGCGTGGTCTTGCCGGCGCCGATTTCGCCGGTGATGACGATGAAGCCCTCGTTCTGATGCAGGCCGTATTCGAGGTAGGCCATCGCTCGCCGATGCCCGCGGCTGCCAAAGAAAAAGGCCGGGTCGGGGTTGAGCTGGAAGGGCTTCCCGCTGAGCTTGTAATAACTTTCGTACATCGCGTCAGAACCTCACACCCAGCGTGGCGGTGAGCGTGTTTTCGGTGTAGTCGGTGGTACCGTCGGCGCGCTGATGGCGATACGACAGGCTGCCGCTGGACTTGGGACCCAGCGAGCGGCTCAGGCCGACCGACAGCCCGGTGCGGCGGGTCTCTTCCGACGCCACGCCCTCGCCGGTCGCCTTGTTGCGCGACAGGGCGACGCTGAGCGTACTGAGCCCCGACAGGCGGTGATTGAGCGAGACACTCGCGCCGACCTCACGCACCGTGTCGAAGTTGGCGAACTGGTCGAGGCCCGAGGCGATGAGATCCGGCGCCAGACGACTGCGCTCCGAACGGAAGGCCGAGAAGGTGAGGGTATTGCGCACCCCGGTGAGCGACATGCTGCCGTTCAGGCGCCGGCTCAGGGACTGGGCATTCGACACGAAGCCGACCTGCGCCCCGCTGCCGGCCACGCCAAGCTGGCTGAGCAACTGGCGGACCACCGCATCGCGCTGGGTGGGATCGGTGATCGAATTGCTCAGCGCCTCGGAGAACAGATTGAAGTAGTAGTCCTCCGCCGAGCCGGTAAACACATCATCGGTGGAGGTGAAGTCGCGGACGTAGCTCAGTTGCCAGGCGCTGCGCCGGGCGCGGTGCTTGAAGTTCACGTTGTAGCCGCGGCCGAACTGGCGCTTCTCGTTGAAGAAGGACAGCGAGGTCCGGTTGGTCGGCGTCCAGTCGAAACCCACGCCGTGGGTCGAGTTGCTCTGGCGGCTGCCCGAGCTGTAGTCGTTCGACTCATGACCCACCGAGCCGCGCAGGGAGAACTGCGGGGTCAGCGCATAACTCAGACCGACCCGGCCGATATCGCGCGACACATCGCGCACGCCGTCGTCGTAATGGCTGTCGGTCTGGTCGTAGTTGACAAACCACCCCAGACGGCCAAAGGCGCGGCCATCCTGCACATTGGCGGACCAGGTATCGACCCGCTGCCCGCTGGTACTGCCGGTGCCGCTTTGCCATTGACTCTGATAGCGCAGCGCGCCGTCACCGGCCGAACCGAAGCGAAACTGGAGTCGCGGCGCAATTGCAAAATTGCGCGACTCGTCGGATGCGTCGGTGTTGAGGGTATCGGTACTGCTGCGGCCCGTGAACAGGGACAGATTGTTGCGGCTGATGACGCCGCGCGCCTCGACAAACAAAAGGTCTTCGACCGCCTCCACCTCGCCCCGCCCGCTGAAGGTGACAAAGGAGGAATTGCGGTCGTCTTCGTCCATGTACATCACATTGCGCAGCGACGCGTTCATCGACCCCTTGACCCGCCCCGACTGGCGGCTGATCTGGATCGCGGGCGACACCTCGAAGATGAAGTCGCTGTTGGCGTTTGTGCTGGCCCCGACGTTGTCGGTATAGGTCATGGAGGTGCTGACACTGGGCGTCACCCGCACCACGCTCTGCGCCATGGCCGCGGACGACATCACCACCCCGCCCAGCAAGACCAGCCCAAGGCGCTGATTCAGCATGCCCGCGGACCGTTTTGCCTCAAGCGGCTTGCGCATTGTCACCTGCCTGATCATGCCCATACCCGTATCCGTAGCCATAGCCGTAGTAGCCGCCCGCGCCAGCCACGGTCGATTTGTTCAGCAGCATCATCTTGACCGGGCAGGACTCCAGCATGGAGAGCGCCTGCTTGACCGCGGAGTGACTCGTGCGCTCGGCCTCGACCACCACCACGATCTGCCCCATGTGGGTGGCCAGCGCGCGGGCTTCGGTGGTCACCAGCAGGGGCGGCGAATCGAAAATGATGATCCGGTCCGGATAGCGGCTGGCCATTTCCTCGAGCAGCCGGTTCATGCCATCGCTGGCGAGCAGTTCGGTGGCGCGCTGATTGGCGTTGCCGGCCGGCAGGATGGTCAGCTTTTCGATGTTGGTGCGCAGCAAAACGTCCGGCAGGGTCAGCTCCGCGCCCATCAGGATGTCCATCAGACCACGCTCCGGCGGCAACCCCAGGGTGCGCAGGACGGACGACTTGGAGACATCGGCATCGACCAGCAACACCCGGTGGTCAAGCTCCATGGCCATGCTGACGGCGAGATTGAGCGCGGTAAAACTCTTGCCTTCGCCAGGCAGCGCGCTGGTGACCATGATCAGGTTGCCATCCGCCACCCGCGACGGGCTCGTCGCCGCGGCATTCTTGAGCAGCGGCCGCTTGATGACGCGATACTCCTCCGCAATCGCCGAGCGCGGCTGATCGGGCGTGACCATGCCCATGCCGGCGAGGCGTTCCAGATCAATCGTGATCTCGCGGCTCACAACTTCGTCGGGTGCTGCAGGCGGATTGATCCGCAGCTCGGGCTGACGCACCGGGGCCGGCGGGGTCACCTGAGCCTGCACAGGGGTCTGAACCGGCGCCAGGTCGGGCGCGGTCTCGGGCGCATCGGGGTCGCGCCCCGCGCGCTGCAACTGATCAAGCCGTTGAACTGCCTTCTCGATAAGACTCATCTCACGTCCTTCAGGAATGGCCAAGCACGGCCAGAGCCACGGTCAGCACGCCAAACGCGCCGACCAGACCGCCCAGCCCGCCCATAAATGCAAAGTTCATGCGCTGGCGCTTGCGCCGACGCAACGGATCGGGCGTCGCGCTGACGGTCCCCAGCAAGGGAATGCCCGTCACTTCGCGCAGGTCGCGCCCATCCAGGAAAGTCGGCCGCAACTGGCTGGCCAGGAAAGTCACCGCCAGCCCCACCCCGATCGCCGCCAGGCAGGCCAGCGGCATCAGCAGCATGCGGTTGGGTGCGGAGGGCTTGAGCGGCACGCTGGGCGGATCGATCAGGCGAAACTCCGCCATCCCCGACGAGGACTCCATCTCGACCGCCATGTTGGCCGACTCGCGACGCGACACCAGGGTCTCGTAATTGCGCTTGTTGACCTCGTAGTCGCGGTTGAGCTGGGCCAGCTCCGCCTCGATCTGCGGCAGCAATTTGGCCGACTCACGCAGTTGCGCCTGACGCCCTTCGTACTCCGCAACCCGCGCCCGCAGGGACGCCACGGTGGCTTCCGCTTCCGCCAGCGCGAGCTTCATCTGCTGGAACACCGGGTTCGAATTGACATCGCCGAAACCACCGGAGACCGCGCGCCGCTCCTCGATCTCCTTGGCCTTCTGCTCTTCGAGCTGGGCAATCACGCGACGCGCCCCAATCACGTCCGGATGCTCGTCCTTGTAGCGCTGCAGCAGGCCATCCAGATTTTTCTGCAGGGCATCGATGCGGCCATCAATCTCCGGGATCGACACCTTGCGGTTGCTCGGCGCTTCGGGGAGCAGCACCGGCTCTTCGCCCAGCAACTGTTTCTGCAACGAATTGCGCGAATTTTCCGCCTCCCGCAAGGCCAGTTGCGCCTGAGCGAGCCGCCCGGCCACGTCGGCCACCTGCGACACGTAGTCCTGGCCGCTGCTGCCCATCAAGTGCATGTTCTTGATTTTGAAGTCCTTGAGCCGGTTGTCCGCTTCATCGAGACGCTGCTCGTAGGTCTTGATCTGCTCTTCGATAAAGCGCCGCGCCGAGTCGGTGTCCTTGCGCTTGTCGCCCAGCCCGGACTCGACAAAGATCGACACCAGCGACTGCACCACCCGCTTGGCACGCTCCGGCGCGGTGTCTTCATACGACAGGGTGAACAGGTTGTCCCGCCCGGTACCGCGGATGCTCAGCTTTTTGCCCAGTTCGACGATCAGCTCTTCGCGGTCTTTCTTGTCGGTAATCGCCAGATCCAGATCCGCCATGCGGATCAGCTTTTCGATATTGGGACGGCTGATCAGGGTGCGCGACAGGATCGTGATCTGCTGATCCACGTTGGGCTGCACCGCCAGCCCGGACATCAGCGGCTTGAGCACCGACTGGGTATCGACGTAGATGCGGGCCGACGATTCGAAGCGGTCCGGCATCACGTAGATCGCGCCGGCGGCGGCGGCGCCGACCAGCCACGCCACCAGCAGGCCCCACCAGCGGTAGAGCCACATGCCGCGCAGGTAACCGACGATTTGTCTGAGGATATCTTCCATGGGTCAACTTCTCAGCGGGTCGGCCGTACAGGCAGGCCGACCGCGATCAATAGGGAATCAGAACCAGCTTTGCGGGATGATCAGCACATCGCCCGGACGCATCTCGACGTTGGCCGACACATCGCCGCGCTTGAGCAGGTCGGACAGGCGGATGCTGTACTGCTTGTT
This sequence comes from Rhodocyclaceae bacterium, assembly GCA_020446005.1. Taxonomy (GTDB): domain Bacteria; phylum Pseudomonadota; class Gammaproteobacteria; order Burkholderiales; family Rhodocyclaceae; genus Nitrogeniibacter. The sequence goes on from JAGRFO010000111.1 coordinate 29,020, forward strand.
GCCTTCCGCGGTGCGCAGAATGGTCGCGCTGTTGCCATCGGCAAAATCGGTGATGCCACCGACCGCGATCATCACGTCAAGCAAGGTCATTTTCTGCTTGTAGGGCAGAATCTTCGGCTCGGAGGCCTCGCCCACCACGCGGATCTGCTCGCTGTACGGGCCCACGAAACTGGTCACGATCACGGTTACCACCGGCTCGCGGATGTATTTTTCGAGCACGCCCTCGATGTCCCGGGCCAGCGTGCTGGCATCCTTGCCCATCGCTTGCAGGTCCTCGACCAGCGGGGTGGTGATCTTGCCGTCCGGACGCACCGGCACCGACATCGACAGCTCGGGGTTGCGCCACACCACGATATTGACCGAATCGCCGGGGCCGATAATGTAGTTGTACTCCGCGTCGGCAGCCACCGCCGGCGCCGCCGGGTAATTGGTTGTGGCACACCCGGATACCGCCAGCGCCACCAGCAGCCCGCCCAACACCCCAAACATTGATCGCTTGGCCTTCATCATTCCAACCCCTCCAAGATTTCTTTCGGTTCTTGCAACACAGGACGCATCAGCGAAGCCTATCGGCTCCGCGCGCCCAATCCAAAGGAATAATTACACAAAAGGTTACAGCCATCCCGGCGGGGAATGACTACAGTACGTTCCTCGGAACGCCGGGCAGGTAGGCCATGGCAGACACCTTTTCGACACGCATCGCACCCATCTTCACATGCACCCCGGCGCGCCCAACCCGATTATTTATGACACCCCGACGATGAACGGAGCTTACCACGCAAGCCCGCAGCCCAACGTGACAAACGACCCCTCAGTGCTTCACTCGCTTGGCATTTCGCCGGCTGATTCGACCGAGAGCCGCGAGTTTGTCCTGTCACGCAGCGACTTCCAGATCCGCCTTGGTAGCGGCATCGACGGGCAACGCAGCCGGGTCAGCATGCTGATCCAGCGCATGTATGCCTGGCGCGGCCTGCTCACCCACGCGCCCTCGCGGATTGACGATCGCCCCAACCAGTTGACCCTGATCGCCTCGCGCGGCACCACCATGTTCGGCACCCTCACGCTGGGGCTCGACTCGCCCGAAGGGCTGTTCGCCGACGAGCTCTACGCCGACGAGATCGGTGCGGCTCGGGCGCGTGGCGCGCGGGTGTGCGAGCTCACCCGGCTGGCCATCGACCCGGCCTTCAACTCCAAGGAAGTCCTCGCCTCGATTTTCCACCTCGCCTACATCTTCGGCCGCCTGATCCACCAGATGACCGACCTGTTCATCGAGGTCAATCCGCGCCATGTGGCGTTCTACAAACGCATGCTGGGGCTCAGCGTCGCCGGGGAGGAGCGCACCTGCCAGCGGGTCGACGCACCCGCCGTTCTGCTCCACGTACCGCTGGATTATGTCGATCGCCAAGTGGCGCTTCACGCCGGCCAACCGGATGCCGGCGCGCGCAGCCTCTATTCCTATTTTTTCAGCCCCATCGAACAGCAAGGTCTGCTCAAGCGCCTGCAGGCCGACCCCACGCTCATCGGAGTCTAGCGCGCCTCAGAAGTCCCGTCGCAGCTCGACATACACCCGGTCTTTGGCGTCGTAGCGCTCGAACAGTCCTGCGCGCTGGCCGCCGAACACATCCAGCCCCGCCGTCCCGCGCCATTGCGGCGTCATCTGCCAGACCACTTTCGGCCGCAACATGTAGTCCTCACGATTGAGGCTGGAGACGATCAGCATCTCGGCCTCCAGCGCGTCGCTGAATTCATGATTCACCAGCAGGGTCGCGCCCTGCTCGTTGCGATCCACCCCCAAGGCATCGGCGTGGTGGAAGAAGGTGCGCGCGTAGTACTGCATATTGACGCGCCACGTCCCGGCGATCGGGATATCCACGCCGACCACGTAATCGACTGTATCCGACGGGCGCAGGCCGAACGGCGCGCTCAGATCGGTGGTGTTGAACTGCCGGCCGTGAGTGTGCACCCCCTCGCCCTTGAGTACGAAGCCGCCCATGTCCTTCGAGAAGGTCGCGCCAATCTGGCGGATGCGGTCATGCCGCGGCTCGAACACCAGCGGCGCGGCCGAGGTGCGGTAGAAGGTCTGCATCACGTCGGTGCTGCGGTAATAAAAGGCCGACACATCCCAGCCGCCCACCAGCGCGGTGCCGCGCAGCCCCCAGTTCATGTTGCCCGGCCGGTTGCCTGGTTTCTGCTCGCCGTCGATGCGCGCACCGGCCGGCACCTCGAAGGGGTAGAACTCGCCGCCCGGCTTGCCGATGTTGTCGTAGCTCGGGAAGGGAATCCACAGCGCTTCCAGATGCCAGTCGTCGCCAAAATACTCGGCCCGCGCGGCCCACTGCGGAATGCGCATCTGGTCGAACTCGGGCAGGTAGAACTCGCGCAGATCGCGCGCCGACACCACGTCGGCAAAGAACAGCCCCACCATCTCGCCCCACACCACGTGCTGACGACCGATGCGATAGTCCCAGCTGCCGGCCGAAATATCGAGATAAGCCTCGCGCACGCTGGCCTCGCTCCCCAGATCGCGGCGCACCGCCGCCGGGTAGATGTCGCGCTCAACCCCCGGCGCGGCATCGGCATCCAGCCGCGCGCCAAGCTTCCACTTGACCCGCTCGCTCAGCCGCCCGGTCGCCTCCAGCTCGCCGCGCACCCGCAGCTTCGACCAGTGCGAGGGCGACTCATAGGCGCGTGCCGCGGACACATCGACAAAACCGTGCAGCCCCGTCCCCGCCGCCGGCGTGGGACTGCCCACATCCAGCAGGCCGTCCAGATCGTCCGCCGCTGCCACCGCCAGAGACGCGCTCGCCAGCGCCGCGCCCCACCAGATTCGACCCAACACCATCCAACTCTCCTCACACCTCGGGATCTTCATCGCCCTGATCGCGGCGATCCTGAACAAACACCCAACCATCATCCTTGCGCACGCCCAGTGCCTTGATCTCACCATCCTCGATTCTCACCAGCCGATCCGCCATGTTCATCACCCGCCGGTCGTGCGTCGAGAATACAAATGTCGTCTCCGATTCGCGGTTGATTTGTTTCATCAACCGCAAAATGTTCTCACCGGTCTTGCGGTCAAGGTTGGCGGTCGGCTCGTCGGCCAGCACGATCTTGGAATGCGTCGCCAGCGCCCGCGCGATCGCCACCCGCTGGCGCTGTCCACCCGACAGCTGATTCGGCCGGTGAGTGGCATATTTGCGCAAGCCCACCATCGCCAGATAATGCTTGACCCGCTTCTGCCGGTCGGCCTTCGACAGCTCCGGCAACTGGAGCAGCGGGTACTCCACGTTCTCCTCGGCCGACAGGACCGGCAGCAGATTGAAGGTCTGGAAGATGAAACCGATGGTCCGCGCGCGTAGATCGGCCAGCGCGTCCGGCGTCTGGCCGGACACATCCTGCCCGTTGATGAACACGCTGCCACTGGTCGGGGTGTCGATGCAGCCGATCACGTTGAGCAGGGTAGACTTGCCGCTGCCCGACGGCCCGGCAATCGCCAGAAACACCCCCGGCTCGATCGACAGGCTCACGTCGTTGAGCGCCGTCACGTCCTGATCGCCGAGGCGGTAGCGTTTAATTACGTTTTTGACCTGAACAATGGCCATGGACGTGCCGATAGAAATGAGAGACAGCACAAGGATAGCACTCATGACACAACCATTTCGTATCCGGAAGCGGGTATTTATGGCCTCAATTCTCGCCACTGGCGTCGGTCTCGCCTTCCCGCGCTGGGCGCTCGCCGCGCCCGATCCGCAGGCGCTGGTCGCCGCCGCCGACGCCGCGCGCTTTCCGCAGGAAAGCTTTTACGTCGACATCGACATTGAAAGCCGCAGCGCCGACTCACAGGATGTTGACCGCCGGCGTTACCGGATATTCTCCAAAGGCAGCGAAGACACCGTCATCCGGACCTTGGAACCCGCCAGCGAGCGTGGTCAGACCTTGCTGATGAAGGGCCGCAACCTGTGGATCTTCGTGCCCGCGGTGACGCAACCGGTACGCCTGTCGCTGGCCCAGCGTCTCACCGGCCAGGTCGCCAACGGCGATCTGGCGCGCGCCAACTTTGCCGGCGACTACACCCCGAGCTACCTCGGGGAAGACACGCTCGACGGCACGCCCGCCCATGTGCTCAACCTGCAGGCGGTCGATGGCGGGGTCACCTACGCGCGGGTTAAATACTGGGTTGCCGCGGACGGTGCACGGCCGCTCAAGGCCGAGTTCTACGCCCTCTCCGGGCGGCTGCTCAAAACCTGCCGCTACGAGGACTTCAAACCCATGGCCGGCGCGGTGCGCCCCACCCGGCTGGTGATGAGCGACGCGCTCAAACCGGGTGACGTGTCGGTGCTCACCTACAGCG
>JAGRFO010000112.1 GCA_020446005.1 Rhodocyclaceae bacterium
GACGGGGTCGGCACCAAGCTCAAGCTCGCCTTCGCGCTCGACACCCACGACACCGTGGGGCAGGACCTGGTGGCGATGAGCGTCAATGACATCCTCGTGCAGGGCGCCGAGCCGCTGTTCTTTCTCGACTATTTCGCCTGCGGCAGGCTCCACGTGGACACCGCCGCCGACGTCGTCAAGGGCATCGCCCGCGGCTGCGAACTGGCCGGCTGCGCGCTGATCGGCGGCGAAACCGCCGAGATGCCCGGCATGTACCCGGACGGCGAATACGACCTCGCCGGGTTCGCGGTCGGTGGGGTCGAGAAGGCCGAGATCATCACCGGCCAGACCATCGCCGCCGGCGACGTGGTGCTCGGGCTCGCCTCCAGCGGCGCGCACTCCAACGGCTATTCCCTGATCCGCAAGGTGATCGAGCTCACCCAACCGAATCTCGACGGCGATTTCCACGGCCGGCCGCTGCGCGAGGTGATCCTCGAGCCGACCCGCATCTACGTCAAGCCGCTGCTCGCGCTGATCAAAGCGCAGCCCGGCATGGTCAAGGGCATGGCCCACATCACCGGCGGCGGCCTGCTCGAAAACGTCCCGCGCGTGCTGCCCGACGGCCTCACCGCCGAACTGCGCGCCGACGCGTGGCAAATGCCGCCGCTGTTCCAGTGGTTGCAGGGTGCCGGCAACATCGCCGCCGACGAGATGTACCGCACCTTCAACTGCGGCATCGGCATGGTGGTGATCGTCTCCGCCGCCGACGCCGCCATCGCCGCCGCCAGCCTGCGTGAAGCGGGCGAAACGGTGTTCGAGCTGGGCGTGATTCGTCCAAGCCACGCGGGCGAAGCGCCAACCGTGGTGGTCTGAACCCTGCCGCGTTGGGCGGGCGGTGGTGGTGTCGCGAAACCCCGGTTGATCCGGGGTTTTCTTTTGGGCCAAAGGCAACTTGTACCGCGGGCGGCGGTCGGAGCTTCGAGGTGCGCTATGCTGGATGCCGAAACCGTAAAAGTGTGATCCGTTCATGGCAGTGAAAAACAGATGGGTGGCGATCGTGAGCCTGGCGGGGCTGGGGCTGGCCGCGGCATGGGCGTATCAGGCACAGCGCCCCAGCGCGAGTGCGGTGGCCAAGCCGGCCGCAGCGCCCCGCGCGACGGTGGTCGAGGCGGCGGCGGTGGCGCGTCGCGCGCTGAGCGATGAGGTGACGGCGGTCGGTTCGTTGCGCTCCGCCGAGTCGGTGGTGTTGCGTCCCGAGATTGCCGGCCGGATCGCGGCGATCGGCTTTGACGAAGGTCAGCCGGTGGCGCGCGGCACGGTGCTGGTGCAGTTCGACGCCGCCATCCAGCAGGCGGAACTGCAGCGTGCCCGCGCGGCGCTGGCGTTGGCGCAGGCCAACTACCGGCGTAACCAGGACTTGTTCGAGCGCAAGTTCGTCAGCCGCCGCGCCCTCGACGAGGCCGGCGCCAGTCGGAAAGTGGCCGAGGCCGAGGCGCAGGTGGCGCAGGCGCAACTGACGCGCATGGCGGTGCGCGCGCCCTTCGACGGCATCGTCGGCATCCGCAACGTGAGCGTGGGCGACTACGTCAAGGAAGGCGAGGCGCTGGTCAACCTCGAAGCCATCGACACCCTGAAAGTGGATTTCCGCCTCCCCGAGCGCTATCTGGACAAGCTGCGCACCGGCCAGACGGTGAGCCTGGGCGTCGATGCCCTGCCCGAGCGCAGCTTTGCCTCCACCGTGGTGGCGATCGATCCGCTGATCGAAGCCGGCAATCGTGCGGTGGTGCTGCGCGCGACGCTCGACAATCGCGAGCGTCTGCTGCGCCCCGGCATGTTCGCCCGGGTGCGGGTCACGCTGGCGGAGCGCGCCGACGCGCTGGTGGTGCCCGAGCAGGCGCTGATGCCGACCGCCGAAGGCAGCTTCGTGCTGCGTGTCGAGGACGGCGTGGCGCGGCGCACCCCGGTGCGCACCGGGGTGCGGGTGGGCACCCTGGTGGAGATCATCGACGGTCTGCCCGAAGGCGCGCAGGTGATCACCGCCGGCCAGATCAAGGTCCGCGACGGCGCGCCGGTGTCGGTGGTGAGCGCCGCCGCGCCGTCCGGCCAATAGCGACGGCGCGCGGCGATGGTGCTCTCCGATATCTGCATCCGCCGGCCGGTGTTCGCCACCGTGCTGTCGCTGGTGCTGATCCTGATCGGGCTGGTGTCCTACACCCGCCTGACGGTGCGCGAGTACCCCAAGATCGACGAACCGGTGGTGACGGTGCGCACCACCTACACCGGGGCCAGCCCGGAGATCATCGAGTCGCAGGTCACCAAGCCGCTGGAGGATTCGCTCGCCGGCATCGAAGGGGTGGACGTGATCACCTCGATTAGCCGCCAGGAGTCGAGCCAGATTTCGATCCGCTTCCGCCTGGAGCGCGACCCCGACAGCGCCGCCGCCGATGTGCGCGACCGCGTCTCGCGGGTGCGTCAACGTTTGCCCGACGACGTGGACGATCCGGTCATCTCCAAGGTCGAGGCCGACGCCAGCCCGATCATCTACATCGCCTTTGCCTCCGACCGCCACTCGCCGCTGGAAGTGACCGACGTGGCCACCCGCATCATCAAGCCGCGCCTGCAGACCCTGCCCGGCGCGGCCGACGTGCGGGTGTTTGGCGACCGCGAATACGCGATGCGGATCTGGCTCGACCGCGACCGCCTGGCCGCCCACCGGTTGACCGCGCAGGATGTCGAGACCGCGCTGCGGGCGCAGAACGTGGAGGTGCCGGCGGGGCTGATCGAGAGCCGCACGCGCGAGTTCTCGGTGGTGGCGCGCACCGATCTGGCCGGGCGCGAGCAGTTCGAGAACGTGGTGGTGCGCGCGCCGAGCACTCCGGATGGCTATCCGGTGCGCATCCGCGACGTCGGCCGGGTCGAGGTGGCGGCCGCCTCGGAGCGCACCTCGGCGCGTTTCAAGGGCGAACCGGCGGTGGCGCTGGGGCTGATCAAGCAGGCCACCGCCAACCCGCTCGACCTGTCCAAGGCGCTGCGCGCCGCGCTGCCGCGCATCACCGCCGACCTGCCCGCCGGCATGACGATGACCATCGCCAACGACTACACGGTGTTCATCGACCGCTCCATCCGCGCGGTGTTCACCACCATTGGCGAGGCGGTGCTGCTGGTGGCGATCATCATCTTCTTCTTCCTGCGCAACTGGCGCGCCATGCTGGTGCCGCTGGTGACCATCCCGGTGTCGCTGATCGGCGCGTTCACGCTGATGCTGGTGTTCGGCTTCTCGATCAACACCCTCACCCTGCTGGCGCTGGTGCTGGCGGTCGGGCTGGTGGTGGACGACGCCATCGTGGTGCTGGAAAACGTGCACCGCCACCTCGAAATGGGCAAGTCGCGCCTGCAGGCGGCGCTCGACGGGGCGCGCGAGATCGGCTTCGCGATCGTCGCCATGACGCTCACGCTGGCCGCGGTGTACGCCCCGGTGGCGTTCATGACCGGGCGCACCGGCAAGCTCTTCATCGAATTCGCGCTCACCCTGGCCGGCGCGGTGATCGTCTCCGGCTTCGTCGCGCTGACCCTCTCGCCGATGATGTGCTCGCGCCTGCTCAAGCACGAGACTCGCCACGGCCGGCTGTACAACGCGGTGGAAGGCTTTTTGGAGTGGATGTCGAGCGGCTACCGGCGGGTGCTGGGGGGCGCGCTCAAGCTGCGCTGGCTGGTGATGCTGGTGTTCGCGCTGGTGGCCGGGGCGTCGGGGGTGTTGCTCAACACGCTCAAGTCGGAACTCTCGCCGGTGGAGGATCGCGGCTTCATCATGGGCGTGTTCAGCGGGCCGGAAGGGGCGACCATCGAATACATGGACCGCTACGCGCGTCAGCTGGAGACCTTGTACAGCAAGGCCCCTGACATCGAACGCTACTTCGTGGTGTCGGGCAGCCCGACCCCCTCGCAGGGCATCTCGTTTGCCGGTCTCAGGGACTGGAACGATCGCGACGTGCGCTCGCCGCAGATCGCGCGCAGCCTGCTGCCGGGCTTTCTCGGGGTGCCCGGCATCCGCGCCTTCCCGGTCACCCCGCCGTCGCTCGGCCAGAGCGCCCGCTCGCAGCCGATCAGCTTCGTCATCCTGACCTCCGCGAGCTACACCGAGCTGGCCGCGGTGGCCGAGCGCATGCTCGACGAGATCAGCGCCAATCCGGGCTTCATCGCCGCCGACATCGACCTCAAGCTGACCAAGCCGGAAGTGTCGGTGCGGGTCGACCGCGACAAGGCCGCCGATGCCGGGGTGGCGGTCGAGACCATCGGCCGCACCCTGGAAACCATGCTCGGCGGACGGCAGGTGACGCGCTTCAAGCGCGACGCCGAGCAGTACGACGTGATCGTGCAGGTGGCCCCCGCCGACCGCGCCAACCCGGCCGACATCCGCGACATCTACGTGCGCGGCAAGAGCGGCGAGATGCTGCCGCTGGCGAGCCTGCTGAGCGTGAGCGAGACCGTCGCCCCGCGCGAGCTCAACCACTTCGCCCAGCGTCGCGCGGTCACCATTTCCGCCAACCTGGCCGAGGACTTCGCGCTGGGTGACGCGGTGGCGGAACTCGAAGCGATCGCCGCGCGGGTGCTCCCCTCGGGCTACACGGTCGATTACAACGGCCAGACGCGCGAGTTCAAGGTCAGCGCCAGCAACCTGATGCTCACCTTTGCGCTCGCCGTGCTGTTCATCTATCTGGTGCTGTCGGCGCAGTTCGAAAGCTTCATCGACCCCTTCACCATCATGCTCACCGTGCCCTTGTCGATGACCGGCGCGCTCGCCGCGCTGTGGCTCACCGGCGGCACGCTCAACGTCTACAGCCAGATCGGGCTGGTCACGCTGGTCGGGTTGATCACCCGCCACGGCATCCTGATCGTCGAATTTGCCAATCAGTTGCGGGCCGCCGGGCGCAGCGTGCGTGAGGCGGTGACCGATGCCGCGGTGCTGCGTCTGCGGCCGATCCTGATGACCACCGGCGCGACCATCCTCGGGGCGATTCCCCTCGCCCTGGCCACCGGGGCCGGCGCCGAAAGCCGCCAGCAGATCGGCTGGGTCATCGTCGGTGGACTGTTGTTGGGGACTTTCCTGACGCTGTTCGTGGTGCCTGCGGTGTATACGCTGGTGGCGCGGCGTCCGGCGCAGCTTGCCGGGGTGCCGGCCGGCACCGGCGCGTGAACATTTCGTGAGCGCCGCTCAGCGGCTGAGCAGCCACAGCGCAAAGGCCGCGACAGTCACACACAGCAGCGCGAGGGTCAGCCGACCACGCTGCTTCTGAGCTTCCAGCGCCGTCACCAGCTGTTCGTTCTGTTCCGCCAGGCGGGCGATCAGCTCGGCGCGCATTTCCCCTTCCTGCGCCAGTTCCGCGACCCGCTGCTCCAGCGCCGCGATGCGGGCTTCCGGGGTGTCCGACTCGGTGGTGTCGGGGGCGGGCTCGGCCGCGCCTTTCCGGGTGCGCTGCCATAGCTCGCGCGCGCCGCGCGCCAGCCCCGGCGCGGCGGCGATGACCTCGGTCCACGGAATGACCTTGGCGGCGGCAACCCACGGAAACGGCATGGCGCGACTCCTTGCCGGCGCTCAGCGACCGGCGAACTTGTCGAACTGTGGTTTGAGCTTGGCGAGCGTGTCGCGGAACCCGACCAGGCGCTCGCGCTCCTGATTGACCACCGCTTCGGGCGCGCGGGCGACGAAGCTTTCGTTGGCGAGTTTGCCTTCGGCCTTGGCGATCTCCCCCTCGATGCGGGCGATCTCCTTGGCCAGGCGCTCGCGCTCGGCGGCGATGTCGATCTCGACCTTGAGCATCAGCCTGAAGTCACCGGCCACCGCCACCGGCGCCAGCTCGTCGGCGCCGATGTCCTCGACCACGCTCACTTCCGCCAGCTTGGCCAGCCCGGCGAGGTAGGGCGCGTAGGCCCCCAGCGTGGCGGCATCGCCGGCGGCGACCAGCGGCAGGCGCTGGGCGGGGGAGATGTTCATCTCGCCGCGCAGGTTGCGGCAGGCGTAGATCAGGCACTTGAGCTCGGCCACTTTGGCTTCGGCGGCCTCGTCGATGCGCGCGAGGTCGGCCTGCGGGTAGCGGGCCAGCATGAGCGATGCGGTGTCCTTGCGCCGGGCCAGTGGGGCGACGGTCTGCCACAGTTCCTCGGTGATGAAGGGCATCACCGGGTGGGCGAGGCGCAGCACGGTTTCGAGCACGCGCAGCAGGGTGCGGCGGGTGGCGCGTTGCTGCGCCGCGTTGCCTTGCTGGAGCTGCACCTTGGCCAGCTCCAGATACCAGTCGCAGTACTCGTCCCAGACGAATTCGTAGATGGCCTTGGCGAGCAGGTCGAAGCGGTAGTCGGCAAAGTGCTGCGCGACTTCGGCTTCGGTGCGCTGCAGGCGCGAGACGATCCAGCGGTCGGCGAAGGAGAAGTCCAGATAGCTGCCCGTGCAGGCGCTGG
>JAGRFO010000113.1 GCA_020446005.1 Rhodocyclaceae bacterium
AGGGTATTTCGCGTAACGTCCGCTTGCCGCATGATGATTGCCGCCGTGGCGCCACAGGCCCGGCCAGTGCTGGTGATGAGAAGCGCCATGATACCATCGCCGGCTCCCGCATAGTCTGTTTCGCAACGGAAGAAAACCGCGTCATGAGCCAGTTCTGGAGCGACCTCGTCCACCGCCTGACCCCCTACGTGCCGGGCGAGCAGCCGAAGATGGACCGGCTGGTCAAGCTCAACACCAACGAAAGCCCCTACGGCCCCTCGCCGCTGGCCATTGCCGCCATCGCCGCGGCCGCCGGCAACGATCTGCGCCGCTACCCGGACCCGAATGCCGACGCGCTCAAGCGCACGCTGGCCGACTACCACGGCCTCGCCCCCGACCAGGTATTCGTCGGCAACGGCTCGGACGAAGTGCTCGCCCACGCCTTCGCCGGCCTGCTCAAGCACGACGCGCCGCTGCTCTTTCCCGACATCACCTACAGCTTCTACCCGGTGTATTGCGGGCTCTACGACGTGGCGTTTCGCGCGGTGCCGCTCGACGCGCAGTTCGGCATCGACCTCGACGACTACACCGGTGCGGCCGGCGCGATCATCTTCCCCAACCCCAACGCGCCCACCGGCTGCCTGCTGCCCACCGCCGACATCGCCCGCCTGCTGGACGTGCAAGCCGGCATTCCGGTGCTGGTCGACGAGGCCTACATCGACTACGGCGGCGACAGCGCGGTCGCGCTGATCGACCGCCACCCCAACCTGCTGGTGACCCGCACCTTCTCGAAATCGCGCGCACTGGCCGGGCTGCGGGTGGGCTACGCGCTCGGCCATCCGGCGCTGATCGAAGGGCTGGAACGGATCAAGAACAGCTTCAACTCCTACCCCCTCGGCCGCCCCGCGCAGGCCGGCGCGATTGCCTCGATCGCCGACGAAACGCACTTTCGCGCCAGCTGCGCCAAGGTCATCGCCACCCGCGAGGCGCTCCGCACCGCGCTCGCCGGGCTGGGCTTCGAGGTGCTGCCCTCGGCCGCCAACTTCATTTTCGCCCGCCACCCGGCGCACGCCGGAGCCGACCTCGCAGCAGCGCTGCGCGCGCGCGCGATCATCGTGCGACACTTCCGCCAGCCGCGCATCGAGGACTTCCTGCGCATCACCATCGGCACCGACGACGAATGCCGGCAGCTGGTCGATGCGCTCAAAACCATCGTCTGATTGACGCTGCTCAACAAAAAAGGCGGCCACCCGGCCGCCTCGCATATCCGATTTAACCCGGCCTCACTGGCACCGCGCCACGCAGGCGGACGCATCGGCCGCGCACGCGGCGGGCGACTCGATCTCGCACGTCGCTCGCGTGCGATGGGCGAACACCACCCCCTCGCCGTAGGTACACGCCAAGCGCACCAGCCCCCGTTTACTGCCCAGTTGCATGCTTTTCAACTCGGCCGCGCGCAAGCTCGCCTCGGGCAGATCGCACGACACATAGCCGTCGAAGCGCCCATCGGCCGACTCCCACAAGGCCACGTTCTTGAGCTTGTGATAGTTGGCGTAGGACTCGCACGCCGTGTCGCCGGTCTCGTACATCCGCTTGTTGTCGCCGCAGTAACCGCCGAAGGTGTACTTCAGCTCCTCCTCGCTCGGGCAGGCGCCGACCTGCACCACCGCCGACAAGTCCGGGCAACGCAGCGACTCCGACTCTGCCCCCGCCAGCACCGGCGCCGCACACAGCACCATCAACACCACCCGCACGATTTTCATTCCTCGCCTCGCATCAACGCCGCCCCACCGGCAGCCACCCGGCCATCCTAGCGCCTTTAGGCGCCCGCGCCGCTGCCCTGCGTCAAGCCAGACCAAATTTTCCCGCCCCCCGCAGGACAGGCGCATGGGCTATAAAGAACACACTGTTCGCCACTCCCGCCCCGGAGCGCCCCATGACCACCGACGCCAGCCTGCTTTTCTCCCCCCTGCGGATCGGCACGCTCGAACTCCCCGGCCGGCTGTTCAAGACCGCCACCGCCGAGACCCGCGCCAGCGCCGACGGCTTCGTCACCGACGCGGTGCTCGACTTCTACCGCCCGATGGCCCGCGCCGGCACCCCGCTCATCATCACCGGCAACATCTACATCAGCCGCCAGGCCAAATCCGCGCCCTGGCAACTCGGCGCCGATCACGACGACAAGATTCCCGGCCTCGCCCGCCTGACCGAACTGGTGCACCGCCACGGCAGCAAAATGTTCGCCCAGCTCAACCACTGCGGCCGCCAGATCGTGCCCGACTACGTCGGCGCCGCCGAAGTCGTCTCCGCCTCGGCGGTCAAGGACCTGCTCACCGGCACCCGACCGCGCGCGATGACCGTGGACGACATCCGGCGCATCATCGACGACTTCGCCGACGCCGCCGAGCGCTGCCAGCGCGCCGGCTTCGACGGCGTGCAGATGCACTCCGCCAACGGCTACCTGCTCAGCCAGTTCCTCACCCCCTACACCAATCGGCGCAGCGACGACTACGGCGGCACGCTCGAAGAGCGCACCCGTTTCGGCCGTCAGGTCTACCGCGCCATCCGCGCCCGCGTCGGCCCCGACTTCCCGGTCATCATCAAGATGAACGGCGCGGACTGGCTGCCGCTGCGCAACGGCCTCAAGACGCCGGAGCTGGTCCGCGTCGCCGAAATCATGCAGGACGAAGGCGTGGATGCCGTCGAAATCTCCGTCGGCCACTACGAATCCGGCTTCCCCATGGTCTGCGGCACCTTCGACCGCTGCCTGCGCAACATGCTCGACGGCAGCATGGCCGCCCTGCCCACCCCGCGCCGCCAGCTCCTGCGCATTTTCCGCCCGCTCGTCGCGCTCGCCAGCAACTGGCTCTGGCCCGCGCGGCAAGGCTTCAACCTCGACTACACCCCGGATTTCAAGGCCCGGCTCAAGATTCCCGTCATCTGCGTCGGCGGCTTCCGCACCCGCGACGCGATGGAAGCCGCCCTCGCCGCCGGCCAGTGCGACGCCGTCTCCGCCGGCCGCGCCTTCATCGCCGACCCCTACCTCTACGCCCACCTGCGCGACAACACCACCGGCCCGCGCTGCGTCGACTGCAACGCCTGCGTCGGCCACCTCGGCAGCCAGCCGGCGGACTGCTACCACCCCGCCATCCGCGCGGAAAAGGACGCCATGCTGGCGCGCATCGAGGCGGACGCAACGCAGCGCGCCAGCAATGCATAACATCTATTGAAACGATGAAATCTATTTAATTGAGCAATAGACGAGCGCCGCGCATACTCAAGCCATCGTCCCGCCACCCCCGCAAGGAGTGCGATCATGGCCTCGATCAAGACCCTCACCTTCGCCGCCTGCCACTTCAGCGTCGCCTTCGGGGTCGCCTACCTGCTCACTGGCGACCTCGGCATCAGCAGCGCCCTCGCCCTGGTCGAACCCGCCTGCAACACCGTGGCCTACTACCTGCATGAACGGATGTGGAACCGAGTCTCTGCCAACAGACCTCTGCCCCCAACCTCACACGTACACGCTCACTCGTCATGGCACGCGGCCTGAAAAAGAAGCGCCCTACCGGCCAACACAAACGCATACCAAGTGTCGACAAATTTTACAGCCAGCCAGCCAGCCAGCCAGCCAGCCAGCGCTATTCTGAATCAATAACTTGAACCATTTGGCATGATACGTGCTTTATCCTAATCGGGATTAAACCCTCAGAAGCCAATAACTTGGTAGTGCAGGTTGATACAGCACCTACGCGTTTTTGCAGCCTTGGGTTCGCGATGCGTAATTCAACTTGTGAATTTCAACAGCTTTAATTTTGGATAAATCATGAGCCTTTATAAGAAATTTCTCGGCGCGGCAGCACTCAGTCTCTTCTCAGGGGTTAGCGCTGCAGCAGTCATACTCTACGACCAGTCTTTCGAGGCTCCAGTAGGCTTTTCGAATGATGGTGGCGATGTCAATATTTTCCGAACCGTCAACCAACTCTACGGCAACCAGCCCGTTGGATTCTCTTTTGCCCAGACCTTCACCGTCGAAACGCTCCTGGTTGGCGGCAGCCAAGCATGGTCTTCAGCGCAGGGCGGCACAGGCGGATTCAAGGATCCAGAAGGCGTTGCCGGGAACTACGTTTTAGGGATGCTATCTTCTTTTCGAAATGACTTGCTCGGCTTGGCATTCGATGTAGGCGCACTTCAGTTCCTGAATTTCCGCCTGAACGTTTCCAGCATCGACCTTGATAGCTGGAGCGGTCCATTCGTACCGACGGGAGGTGCCGCACCGACCTTCCGCCTCTCGCTCTACGACAACCCCAGCGGCAATCTTGGAGTGTCAGGCACCACGCTTCTCGACTCCCAAGACATCACCGGATTGGCTGCCGACAACAAATGGACCTTTAAGTGGAGCGAGTTCACCGTTGGACTCGATGCTAGCGGCAACACCAACGGCAATGTCATTCTCCAGATTGACCTGTTGAATGGTGGATATGCCGCCATGGACAACTTCCTAATTGCTGCATCCGACATCTCTGGCGACGTGGGAGAGCCGACCAGCCAGGCACCGGAACCTGCATCTCTTGCACTGCTTGCTCTAGGCGGACTGGGTCTAGCGGCCTCACGCCGCAAACGCGCGTAGAGCAACAAAACGCGGCCTCATCCGCCGCATAGATGCACTTTGATCACGCCAAGACGGCGGAAAGCCTTGCGCCTTCCGCCGCATCCCTCACTCCACCGTCACGCTCTTGGCCAGATTGCGCGGTTTGTCCACGTCGGTGCCCTTGACCAGCGCGGCGTGGTAGGAGAGGAGTTGTAGCGGGATCACGTGCAGCACCGGGGAGAGCATGCCGTAGTGCTCGGGCATGTGGAGGATGTGCACGCCGTCGGTTTCGGGGATTTCGCTGCCGGCGTCGGCGAAGACGTAGAGTTCGCCGCCGCGGGCGCGCACTTCCTGCAGGTTGCTCTTGAGTTTTTCGAGCAACTCGTCGGCCGGGGCGACGGCGATGACGGGCATGTCCTTGTCCACCAGCGCGAGCGGGCCGTGCTTGAGTTCGCCGGCGGCGTAGGACTCGGCGTGGATGTAGGAGATTTCCTTGAGCTTGAGCGCGCCTTCCATGGCGATGGGCCAGTGGCGGCCGCGCCCGAGGAACAGGGCGTGCTGCTTGCTGGCGAAGCGCTGCGCCCATTGTTCGATCTGCGGTTCGAGTTCGAGGACTTTGCCGACGGCCACGGGGAGGTGGCGCAGGGCGGTGAGGTAGCGGTTCTCGTCCTCGCCGCTGAGCCGGTCGTTGAGTTTGGCGACGGCGAGGGTGAGCAGCGCGAGGGCGGCGAGCTGGGTGGTGAAGGCCTTGGTCGAGGCGACGCCGATTTCGGGGCCGGCGCGGGTGATGAAGCGCAGCGCGGTTTCGCGCACGATGGCCGATTCGGGGACGTTGCAGATCGCCAGCGTTTTGCCCATGCCGAGCGTTTTGGCGTGCTTGAGCGCGGCGAGGGTGTCGGCGGTTTCGCCGGACTGGGAGATGACGACCACGAGGGTGTCGTGTTCGGGCACCGAGGTGCGATAGCGGTATTCGCTGGCGATTTCGACGCTGCACGACATGCCGGCGATGGATTCGAGCCAGTAGCGGGCGACCAGCGCGGAGTGGAAGCTGGTGCCACAGGCGAGGATCAACACCCGACGGGTGGCGCCGAGGATGTCGCGGGCCTGAGCACCGAAGATCTGCGGCGAGATGGTGTTGCCGCCGGCGATCATCTCCAGCGTGTTGGCCAGCGCTTGCGGCTGCTCGAAGATTTCCTTCTGCATGTAGTGGCGGTATTGGCCCAGTTCGACCGCGTCGGCCGACAACGAAGAGAGGTTGACCGGGCGCTCGACCGAAGTGCCGTCCAGATCGGTGATGCGGTAGCCGTCGCGCTTGAGCTCGACCACGTCACCGTCTTCGAGATACACCACTTTGCGCGTGACCTGCAGCAGCGCGGAGGTGTCGGAGGCGGCGTACATGCCGTCTTCGCCGACGCCAAGCAGCAGCGGCGAGCCGCGCCGGGCGACGATGGCGGTGAAGGGGTCGGCCTCGCACACCACGCCAATGGCGTAGGCACCTTCGAGCTCGTTGGCGGCGAGTCGCACCGCGTCGAACAGGCCGTGACCGGCGTCGAGCTTGTCCTTGACCAGATGGGCGACCGCTTCGGTGTCGGTATCGGACTCGAACACGTAGCCTTTGGCGGTCATGGCCGTCTTGATGGCTTCGAAGTTCTCGATGATGCCGTTGTGCACCACCGCCAGCCCGCCGGATACATGCGGGTGGGCGTTGCGTTCGGAGGGTTCGCCGTGAGTCGCCCAGCGGGTGTGGGCGATGCCGATGGTGGCGCCAAGCTGTCGGCTGTCGGCCATGGCGGCCAGTTCGGCCACCCGCCCGGCGGAGCGCAGGCGGATCAGGCTGTCGTCGTGCAGCACCGCCAGACCGGCGGAATCGTAGCCACGGTATTCAAGCTTGCGCAGCCCTTCGAGCAGGACGGGGACCACGTTTTGCGTGGAAATGGCGGTGACGATGCCACACATGAACTCTCTCCTGAAACCGGGGCCGCGCGGCGGCGTGTTATTTGGGTTGCTTGACCGGACGCTTCCAGCCCGGCACCGACACCTGGCGCGCGCGCGACACGGTGAGCAGACCGGCCGGCGCATCCTTGCTCAGGGTGGTGCCGGCACCCAGCGTGGCGCCTTTGCCGACCCGCACCGGGGCGACCAGCTGGGTGTCGGAGCCGATGAAAACGTCGTCTTCGATGATGGTGCGGTACTTGTTGGCGCCGTCGTAGTTGCAGGTGATGGTGCCGGCGCCGACATTGACCCGCTCGCCGATGTCGGCATCGCCCACGTAGGCCAGGTGATTGGCCTTGGAGTGGTCGGCGATGCGGCTGTTCTTGACCTCGACGAAATTGCCCAGATGCACGTCATTGCCCAGTTCGGTGCCCGGCCGGGTGCGCGCGTAGGGGCCGATCACGCAAGCTTCGCCCATCTGGGTGTCCTCGACGTGCGAGAACGGGGCGATGCGCGAACCCGCGCCGATGCGGGCGTTGCGGATGACGCAATTGGCGCCGATCTGCACCCCGTCGGCCAGCGTGACCTCGCCTTCAAACACGCAGTTGACGTCGATCTGCACGTCCTGCCCGCAATGCAGCACGCCGCGGATGTCGATGCGCGCCGGGTCGATGAGGGTCACACCCTGCGCCAGCAAGGCCGACGCGAGCATGGCCTGATGGTGGCGCTCCAGCTCGGCGAGCTGTTGCTTGTTGTTGACACCGAGCGTCTCGGCCACGTCGTCGGGCTGGGTGGCCACCACCGCGACGCCCGCCTCAACCGCCATGCCGATGATGTCGGTCAGGTAATACTCGCCCTGCGCGTTATCGTTGCGCAAGGCGCCGAGCCAGTCGCGCAACTGCGCTACCGGCGCCACCAGAATGCCGGTATTGACCTCATGCAGCGCACGCTCGGCCTCGCTCGCGTCCTTGT
>JAGRFO010000114.1 GCA_020446005.1 Rhodocyclaceae bacterium
TCTACGACAACTGCAACTCGCTGCATACCAACGCCTTTGATGAGGCCATCACCACCCCGACCGACGAGTCGGTGCGCCGGGCGATGGCGATCCAGCTGATCATCAACCGCGAGTGGGGTCTGGCCATGAACGAGAACCCCAACCAGGGCAGCTTCATCGTCGACGAGCTGACCGATCTGGTCGAGGAGGCGGTGCTCAAGGAGTTCGAGGCCATCAGCGCGCGCGGCGGCGTGCTCGGCGCGATGGAGACCGGCTACCAGCGCGGCAAGATCCAGGAAGAGTCGATGTATTACGAGCACAAGAAGCACGACGGCTCCTACCCGATCATCGGCGTGAACACCTTCCTCAATCCGAAGGGGATGGCCCAGCAGGAGATTGAGCTGGCGCGCTCCACCGAGGACGAGAAGCAGAGCCAGCTCGACCGGCTGGCCGACTTCCACGCCCGCAATGCCGGCGAATCGGCGCGCTGGTTGGGCGAGTTGCAGCAGGCCGTCATCGACAACGGCAACGTCTTCGAGGTGCTCGTGGAGGCGGTGCGCCACTGCTCGCTGGGCCAGATCACCACCGCGCTCTACGACGTGGGCGGTCAGTACCGCCGCAGCATGTAAAAAACTGACACGGAGCCCCTGAAATGGGAATTATTTCTGCCCGCTTCGGTCTACCCTATACCGAAAGTGATATCACTCGCGTGGGCGCGGCGAGTGTCGCCTTCGATCAAGAGGGAATTCTCATGGCGCAAGCCAGCATGTCCGGTGATGGCCGGGCGTCGTCTTTTTCAAATCAGACCGAGACCGGCACGGACTATTCGCTGGTCTTTACCGGTCAATACCTCCGCGTCCATGCGCCTGCCTGCGTCATCTCGCCGGACAGCCAGAAGCGGCTGTGGGCAGCGGTGGCGCGCGCCTGTCGGCAGCACGATTGCCACAAGGTGCTGATCGAAGGCGACGTGGCGGAATGCCGCATGAACACCGTCAATGCCTTCAACGCGGGGGTGCAGTTCGCGGCCATCTTCGGCATCGTGGTGGCGGTCTGTCTGCGCGACTTTAAGCCCGGCGAACGCAGTACATTCTTCAAAAACGTGGCCCACAACCGTGGCGCGCAGATGGAGTTTTTCGCCACCCACGAGGCGGCGCTGGCATGGCTGGGCGTTGAGGACGCACCCCCCGCCGGCGACTGAGCGTTCCCGCCAAGCTTGGCGCAGCGGGCCGGGCTGGGGTACGGTGTGGGCATCGACGGTGACCGATGCGGGGGCAGGATGGTCTACCCAGCACGCATGCTTGTCCTCCTGTTGGCCTTGGGTGTCGGCGGCTGTGGCGACGACACGCGTACTCTCACCGTCACCGCCACCGCCTACACCTCCTCCCCCGGTGAGACCGACGACCGGCCCAACGAAGCGGCCTGGGGCGACATCCTGAGCCCCGGCATGAAGGTCATCGCGGTCTCGCGCGACCTGATCGACGAAGGCCTCGACCATGGCACCGAAGTGTCGATCGAAGGGCTGGACGGCACCTACCGGGTGCTCGACAAGATGAACCGGCGGTGGACCGAAAAAATCGACATCTACATGGGCAACGACGTTGCCGCCGCGCGCGCGTGGGGCAAGCGCACGGTAGAGATTGCGTGGGAACCGGCGGAAGAATAGGTGCCGCGGGCGGCTCAGCGGCTGGTCAGCTTCAGCTCGATGCGGCGGTTTCTGGCGTAGGCGGCATCGCTGCTGGCCGGGTCGAGCGGGTGAAATTCGCCGTAGCCGGTGGCGGCCAGCCGCTGCGGCGGGATACCGGTGGCGCGCAGGAACTTGACGATCGACAGCGCGCGGGCGGTCGACAGCTCCCAGTTGGAGGGGAAGCGCTCGGTGGCGATCGGGCGGCGGTCGGTGTGGCCGTCGACCTGCAGCACCCAGGGCAGGTCGGCCGGCATGGCGGCGGCGATCTGCTGGAGCGTGCGGGCGAGCTGGTCGAGCTGCTGGCGGCCGGCGTCGCTGACCGCGTCGGAGGCGCTGTCGAACAGCACCTCGCTGGAGAACACGAAGCGGTCGCCGACAATCTGCACGTCGTCGCGCTGGCCCAGCACCTCGCGCAGGCGGCCGAAGAATTCGGAGCGGTAGCGCGCCAGTTCGCGCGTGCGTGCCGCCAGCGCGACGTTCAACTCCTTGCCCAGTTCTTCGATTTTGAGCGCCTTGTCGCGTGCGTCGGCCTGTGCCGCACCCAGTGCGTTGTTGAGCTCGTCGAGCTGGGTGCGCAGCGCGGCGAGCTGGCGGTTGAGCAGCTCGACCTGAGCGATCGAGCGTTCTGACAGTTCGGTCTTTTCCTTGAGTGCGCTGCCGGTGGTATCGAGTTCGCTGGCGAGGCGCGCGGCCTCGGCTTCGAGTTCGCTTTTGAGGCGCTGCAGCGCGGTGATGTCGTTGATCAGGCGCACCGATTCTTCGTCGCTGGCGAGGCGTGCGACCTCGGACGCGTCGAGTTTGAGCTGCAGCGCCGCGCCGGCCTCGCGACTGGTGGCGAGCGAGGCGGACAGCTCGCGCAGCTGCGCTTCGGCTTGCCGGCGGGTGTCGGTTTCGAGGCTGAGCTGCTTGGCCAGCACCGACAGCTCGGCATTGAGCTGCGCCAGCGCACGATCGCGCCCGCCGACCGCGTCGGTGAGCACGAACTGGCCGATGGTGAAGATCAGGATCACGAAGATCATCACCATCAGCAGCGCGGCCAGCGCGTCCACAAAGCCGGGCCAGAAGTCCAGCCCGCGGCGACGGCGGCTGAGGCTGGCCATCGCTCAGTCGTCCTGGCGCTTGTCGAGCGCGGCGGCGATGGTGCGCGACAGCAGGCGCAGCTCCGAGCGCAATTCTTCGGAGAACTGGGCGTTGGGATTGGGCTGGTGGGCGAGGTGGCGGATCAGGCCGCCGAGGTCGTCCTGACTGCTCGCCAGCGCGGAGAGGTCGCGTGACTCGCGCGAGATGAGGTCCGACAGGCGGGTGAGCTGGGTGTTGAGTTCGCCCAACTGCTCACTCGCCGCCCGCCGTTCGCGTTCTGCCTCCACCGCCGAGCGCTGCATTCGCTCGATGCTCTCGGCGGTCTGTTCGAGCAGCGCCTGCACGTAGGCCGGCACGCTGCCTTCGCCGTCGCCGGGGGCGCCGGAGGCGGGCAGGCGGGTGATGTTGGAGAGCCATTCCTCCAGCTCGTTGTAGAAGCGGTTCTGAGCGTGGCCCGACTGCAGGTCGAGAAAGCCCACCACCAGCGAGCCGGCGAGGCCGAACAGCGAGGTCGAGAAGCTGGTCGCCATGCCCGACAGCGGTGCGTCGAGGCGGGTCTTGAGGGTCTCGAACATGGCGATCGGGTCGGCGCCGACGCTCATCCCGCCGATGATCTCGCCCACCGAGCGGATCGTCGTCA
This sequence comes from Rhodocyclaceae bacterium, assembly GCA_020446005.1. GTDB lineage: Bacteria > Pseudomonadota > Gammaproteobacteria > Burkholderiales > Rhodocyclaceae > Nitrogeniibacter. The sequence continues at coordinate 3,384 of JAGRFO010000114.1, forward strand.
GCAGGCCCCAGAAGGTGCCGAGCAGGCCGAG
>JAGRFO010000115.1 GCA_020446005.1 Rhodocyclaceae bacterium
GCCGCTTCGAGATGGAGGTGCAGCCTCAACTGGTGCTGCTGCAAAAAACGCTGCTCAACATCGAGGGGCTCGGCCGCCAGCTCGACCCCGATCTGGACCTGTGGACCACCGCCAAGCCCTTCCTCGAACGCTGGATGAGCGACCAGGTCGGCTGGCGGGCGCTGGTGCATCACGCCAAAGAAGAAGCGCCCAACTGGGCCACCACCTTGCCGCAGCTACCGCGACTGGTGCATCAAGGCCTGTCGGCCCACCAGCACAACGCCGACACGCAGGCCGAGCTGGCGCGGCTGGCGGAGGCGCAGCGACGCCAGAGCCGGCTACTCGGCGGGGTCGGCGTGCTGCTTGCGGCGCTGCTCGCGCTGGAGCTGTGGCGCCTCGTCGCCTGAGGCTGAATCCCAGCGCCAGCGCGGCATTGGCATAAAAAAATCGCCCGCTGCGCCAGCATTCGTTGATACAATCGCGCCCGAAAAAACATCGCGGCGCCCTGGCGTCGTCCCGCTCCCTCTTGCCCTTCGCGGAGACCGCCGACATGTTGCTGTGGCTCGTCATTGCCTATCTTGCTTTGTCCATCGGCATCGGTCTGGTCGCCGCCATGCGGGTGCACAACGCGCGCGACTACATCACCGCCGGACGCAACCTGCCCATGGCGATGGTCATGGCGATGGTGTTCGCCACCTGGTTTGGCGCCGAAACGGTCCTTGGCATCTCCGCCACCTTCATCGACGAGGGCTTTCACGGCCTCATCTCCGACCCGCTGGGCGCTTCGCTGTGCCTGATCCTGTTCGGCCTGTTCTTCGCCCGCCGGCTGTACCGTCAGGATCTGCTCACGCTGGGCGACTACTTTCGGCGACGCTACAACCGCAGCACCGAGATCATCCTGTCGATGTGCATCGTGGTGTCGTATCTGGGCTGGGTGTCGGCACAGGTGACCGCGCTGGGGCTGGTCTTCAACGTGCTGAGCGGCGGCGACGTCGGCATGAATCAGGGGATGCTGATCGGCGCCGGGGTGGTGCTGCTCTACACCTTGTTCGGCGGCATGTGGTCGGTGGCCATCACCACCTTCGTCCAGATGGTGGTGATCGTGGTCGGGCTGTTCTACATCGCGTGGGAGGTCTCCGACCTGGCCGGCGGCGCGGGCACGGTCATCGCGCACGCGGCGGCGGCCGGCAAGTTCGAATGGCTGCCCGAAACCAACGCCGGCGCGATCATCGCCTGGATCGCCACCTTGCTGACCATGGCCTTCGGCTCGATTCCGCAGCAGGACGTGTTCCAGCGCGCCAACGCCGCGCGCAACGAGCGCATCGCCGTCAACGGCACGGTGTTCGGCGGGGTGGCCTACTTCCTGTTCGCCGCGGTGCCGCTGTTTCTGGCCTACGCCGCGGTGCAGATCGACCCGGCGCTGGTCGAGCGCTATATGGCCGAGGACTCGCAACTCATCCTCCCCAACCTGATCCTCAACCACATGCCGATCGGCGCCCAGGTGATCTTCTTCGGCGCGCTGCTGTCGGTGATCATGAGTACCGCCTCGGGCACCCTGCTGGCGCCGTCGGTAACCTTCTCCGAGAACATCCTGCGCGGCTTCATGCCGCAGATGAGCGACCGTGCCTTCCTGTGGCTGACCCGCGCCTCGGTGGTGGCCTTCACCATCGCCGTCACCTGGTACGCCACCAGCACCGAAAGCTCCATCCACCAGATGGTGGAAGACGCCTACAAGGTCACCCTCGCCGCCGCCTTCGTCCCGCTCGCGACCGGCCTGTACTGGCGCCGCGCCAACAACCTGGGCGCCGCGCTGGCGATGGTCTTCGGCCTGGCCACCTGGATTTCGCTTGAATTCATCGCCCCGGAAGGGATCATCCCGCCGCAACTGGCCGGCCTGTGCGCCAGCGCGGTGGGCATGCTGATCGGCGGACTGGCGGGGGGTCGCCGCGGCTGAGCGCCGGCCACGATTGACACGCATCAATCCCCCCATGGGAGCGGGCGACTAGACTCGGCCGGCCTTGGACTGCGCCGCCGCCATGACTGCCACTGCCCCGATCGAACTGGTCTGCCCCGCAGGCAGCCTGCCCGCCCTCAAGGCCGCCGTCGACGCCGGCGCCAACTGCGTCTACACCGGCTTCAAGAACGCCACCAACGCGCGCAACTTCTCCGGCCTGAACTTCACCGCCGAGCAACTGGGCGAGGGCATCCGCTACGCCCGCGCCCGTCGCTGCAAGGTGCTGCTGGCGCTCAACACCTACCCGCAGACCGACAACTGGCACGAGTGGACCGCCACCATCGACCGCGCTGCCGAACTCGGCGTCGATGCGGTGATCCTCGCCGACCCCGGCC
>JAGRFO010000010.1 GCA_020446005.1 Rhodocyclaceae bacterium
GCAGCGAGTTCAAGCACCTTGAGTACTACTACTTCCACAACTGCGTGTACGACCACGTGTGGAAGGACAGCCGGCTGCGTCACAGCGAGCGCACGCCAACGATGGACGTGATTCACACCTACGGCACCGACTACAAACTCATCTTCGTCGGCGACGCCACCATGAGCCCCTACGAAATCCTCCACCAACGCGGCGCCATCGACTACATGAACGAAGAACCCGGCGCGGTCTGGCTCCGCCGCCTGCTCGCCGCCTACCCCGCCGCCGCCTGGCTCAACCCCGAACCCCAACGGCTATGGGAATACCGCCAGTCGATCGCCCTCATCCGCGACATCATCAGCCCCGATCGAATGTATCCGCTGACGCTGGCTGGGTTGACTGAAGCGGTCGCAGCGCTTTCCAGGAAGAAATGAGGTCCTAGCCTCAACTCCCCAACCACCCAGTCCGCAAACGACGCATCACGGCGCTTGGCTTGTCGTTCAGGCTGAGCGTGGTCGGCGCGTCGCCGGCGGCGAGGGTGACTGCGAAGCTCATCAGTTCGTCGCGACGGAAGGCGTGAATGATGCGGACGTCGCCGACGGCGCAGCGCGCAAGGCGGGCCTCGAGGCTGTCGGCGGTGACGCGCAGGCCGTCGAGCGCGACCAGGGTGTCGCCGGCGGACAGGCCGGCGGCGCGGGCGGGCGAGCCGTCGTGCACTGCGGCCAGCACAGCCTCTCCCCGCGTCGAGGCCAGGCGCACGCCCAGCGCGGGGGTCGTGGCATTTGCGGCCTCCAGCGTCACCCCGAACTTTTTCAACCAATGTGCCAGCGGCAGGTCGTCAGCGCCTTCAACAGCGCTGCGCAGCCAGCGCTCAAGCGTATCACCGCCGATTTCCCCAACCACCTCGAACACGCCGTCTTCGGGCACGCCGACGCCGGTCTGGCCATGACGTTGCCAGAGCGCGCGCATCACGTCGTCGAGACTGCGCGTGCCGTCGCTGTCGATGCGCAGTTGCAGGTCGAGCGCGAGGGCGATCAGCGCGCCTTTGGTGTAGTAGCTGACGATGGCGTTGGCGGCGTTTTCGTCTTGCCGGTAGAACTTGGTCCACGCGTCGAAGGAGGATTCGGCCACGCTCTGCTTGAGCCGGCCGCTGCCCTTGAGCACGCGGTTGAGGGTCTCCGCCAGTTGCGTGAGATAGGCCGCCGGCGCGAGCACGCCGCTGCGCACCAGCGCGAGGTCGTCGTAATACGAGGTGATGCCTTCAAAGGCCCACAGCAGCCGGGTGTAGCTCTCGGCGCCGAGTTGGTAGGGCACGAAGGCGGCGGGCTTGATGCGCTTGACGTTCCAGCTGTGAAAATACTCGTGGCTGCACAGGCCAAGAAAGCGCTGGTAGCCGCTGGTGATCTCGGTCATGCCGCGATGGGGCAGATCGTCGCGGGCGGTCAGCAGCGCGGTCGAGGCGCGATGCTCCAGACCGCCGTAGCCCTCGCCGACCACCATGGTGAGGAAGAGGTAGCGATCCATCGGCGGCGGCGCACCGAACAAGTCGATCTGCCACTGGCAGATGCGTTCGAGGTCGGCGCACAGGCGCGCGGTGTCGCACTCGTGCCGCCCGGTGAGGATCACTTCGTGGGGAATGCCGCCGGCGGTGAACGTGGCCAGGGTAAAGTCGCTCATCTCGACCGGGTGGTCGATCAGCGCATCGTAGTTCTCGGCCCGGTACAGGCCGAAACCGTAGCGCTCGGCGGCACCTTCGACACCGACCGCCTCGGGCAGCGTGGTCGCGACACGCCACTGGCCGATGGTCTTGCCCGCCGGCGGACGCAGGTCGACCACACAGGGCTGATCTTCCTGCCCATCGACCGCGAGAAACAGGCTGGTGCCATTGAAAAAGCCGTGGGTCTGGTCCAGATGCGCGCTGCGCACCGACAGATCCCATGCATAGACCGTGTAGCGCAGTTCCAGCGCCACGCCATCCGGCACCGGACCGGCTCGCCAGCGCGCCTTGTCGCACTTGTGCAGCGCCACCGGCTGCCCGCCGGCGGCCGCTTCGATGGTGACGATATGGCGCGCGAAATCGCGGATCATGTAGCTGCCGGGAATCCATGCCGGCAAGCTGACGCACTGCCCATCCGCCTGCGGGTGGGCGATCGTACAGGTCACCAGAAAAAGATGACCGGCCAGATCGACAGGCTCGACGCTGTAGCTTACCGGTGCGGCGTTCATGGCGCGGTCTCCGTGACAGGGTGCGCCGATGTGGCGCTTCATGAGCAGAAATGAAATGGCCGGCAGTGGTGCCGGCCATCGGGGTGCATCAACCGGACTCAGGCGGCCGGCGCGGGGGCCGCGGGCGCGGCGCTGGGCGGGTTGTCGCCCGGCCGGTTGCTCGGCGGCGAGCTCGGCTTGGGCGCGCGCGGCGGGCGGCCTTCCATGATGTCGTTGAGCTGCTCGGCATCCAGCGTTTCCCACTCCAGCAGGGCCTGCGTCATCGCCTCCACCTTGTCGCGGTGCGTCTCAAGCAGCTTGCGCGCCTTGGCGTACTGTTCGTCGAGGATGCGGCGGATCTCGGCATCGACCCGCTGCATCGTCGACTCGGACATGTTCTTGTGGGTGGTGACCGAGCGGCCGAGGAAAATCTCGCCTTCCTCTTCGCCATAAACCATCGGCCCGAGCTCGTCGGACATGCCCCACTGGGTGACCATACGGCGCGCCATGTCGGTGGCGCGCTGGAAGTCGTTGGAGGCGCCGGTGGTCATCTGCTTCATGAAGATTTCTTCCGCGATCCGACCGCCGAACAGCACCGCGATGGTCTGCAGCAGGCGTTCGCGGTCCTGGCTGTAGCGGTCTTCGGCCGGCAGCTGCATGGTCACCCCCAGCGCGCGGCCGCGCGGGATGATGGTGACCTTGTGCACCGGGTCGGTCTTGTCGAGCAACTTGGCGACCACCGCGTGGCCCGACTCGTGGTAGGCGGTGTTGCGGCGCTCTTCTTCCGGCATGACCACCGAACGGCGTTCGGCGCCCATCATGATCTTGTCCT
>JAGRFO010000116.1:0-2972 GCA_020446005.1 Rhodocyclaceae bacterium
GCGGCGTAGTAGCGGCAGAAGTCGACCGCCTCGCGCACTTCGGCCAGCGCGTTGCCCCAGGTTTTGCCCGCTTCGCGCACCAGCAGCGCGACGAGCTGCGGCGCATCGGCTTCCAGCGCGTCGGCGGCGCGGCGCAGCATCGCCGCACGCTCGGCCGGCGCGGTGGCGGCCCACTGCGGGGCGCATTCGGCCGCCGCCTGCAGCGCGGCGTCGACCTGCGCCGGGTCGGCGTCGACGGCCGCACCGACGACATCCCGCCCATCGGCCGGGTTGCGCACCTCGCGGGCGGGTTGAGCCGAGCGCGCCGGACCGACAACCATCGGCGCGGCAGACCCGGCGGTCTCGCGCCCGGCGCGCAAGGCCTCGGCAAACATTTCGCGCACGGACTCACTGGCCAGATCGAAGCCCGCCGCGTTGCGCCGTGCCGTGCCATACAACGCGGGCGGCAGCGGGATGCGCGGATGCGGCGCGCCGGCGTGGGTGGCGGCGAGATCAACCGGATCGGCAATGAGCGCGTCGACCGGCAGGTTTTCGTCCACCACCTGATTGACGAAGCTGGCGTTGGCGCCGTTTTCGAGCAGCCGCCGGACGAGGTAGGCGAGCAGGGTCCGGTGGCTGCCGACCGGGGCGTAGATGCGCACCCGCCGGCCCAGCCGGTCGGACCCAAGCACTTGGTCGTACAAGGTTTCACCCATCCCGTGCAGGCACTGGAATTCGTAGTCGCGGCCATCACCCCCGGCGAGGTGGTAAACGGCGGCGACGGTGTGGGCGTTGTGGGTGGCGAACTGCGGGTAGATGTGCGCACGCGCACCGAGCAGCATTCGCGCGCAGGCCAGATACGACACGTCGGTGTAGGCCTTGCGCGTAAATACCGGGTAGCCGGCCAGCCCGTCGAGCTGGGCGCGCTTGATCTCGGCGTCCCAATACGCGCCCTTGACCAGACGCAGCATCAGCCGGCGACCGTTGCGGCGGGCCAGATCGACGATGAACTCGATGACCCGCGGGGCGCGTTTCTGGTAGGCCTGCACGACAAAGCCGAGCCCGTCCCAGCCGGCCAGCGCGGGGTCGCACGCCAGCGCGTCGAGCAGGTCGAGCGACAGATCCAGCCGGTCGGCCTCCTCCGCGTCGATGTTCAGGCCGATGTCGTAATCGCGCGCCAGCAGACACAGTTCGCGCAATCGGGGCAGTAGTTCGGCCATCACCCGCGCGCGCTGCGACCACAGGTAGCGCGGATGCAGGGCGCTGAGCTTGACCGAGATGCCGTCGCCGTCGACCACCCCACGCCCGCCGGCGCGCTGGCCGATGGCGTGGATGGCGCGGGTGTATTGGGCGAGGTAGCGTGTCGCGTCGTCGGCGCTCATCGCTGCCTCGCCGAGCATGTCGAAGGAGTGGCGATAACCACGCGCGTGGGCGGCGTCGGCGCGGTGAAGCGCCTCGTCGATGTCACGCCCGGCGACGAACTGCTCGCCGAGCAGGCGCATCGCCAGATCCATGCCGGCGCGGATCAGCGGCTCGCCGCCACGCACGAGCAGCCGGCCGAGCGCGGCGCCGAGGCCGTCCTCGCTGTGGGTGGCGACCAGCCGCCCGGTGATGAGCAGCCCCCAGCTGGCGGCATTGACGAACATCGACGGGCTGTGGCCGAGGTGGGCACGCCAGTCGCCGTCCTTGAGCTTGTCGCGGATCAGCCGGTCGGCGGTGTCGCGGTCGGGCACCCGCAGCAAGGCTTCGGCCAGACACATCAGCGCCACGCCTTCGTGGCTGGAGAGGGCGAATTCCTTCATCAGCGCGTCCACCCCGCCGGCGCGTCGGCGGCGTTCTCGCAGGCCGATGACCAGCGTGCGCGCCAGATCGTGGACTTGCCGAGCCAACTCGGGGGGCATGCGCGCGGCCGCGATCAGCGGCGGCACGCAGTCCGGCTCGGGGGTGCGGCAGGCCGCGTCGATGGCCTGCCGGAGGGGGTCGGCCGGTTTGGGCGACAGCGCCGCTGCGTCTCGCTGCTGTGCATCCAGTGCCATGGCGACTCTCCGTGGCGGAACGTCTCAGCGGGCGGACGCCCCCGCTGTGGCCCTACTCGCGGTGGTAGGCGGCGGCGCGCTCGACCTCGTTGCGGGAACCGAGGATCACCGGCACGCGCTGGTGCAGCTTGGTCGGCACCACGTCGAGGATGCGCTCGCGCCCGGTGGAGGCCGCGCCGCCGGCCTGCTCGATTAGCAGCGCCATCGGGTTGGCCTCGTACATCAGGCGCAGCTTGCCGCCCCTGTCGCGACATTTTTCGTCGATCGGGTACATGAACACCCCGCCGCGGGTGAGGATGCGATGCACGTCGGCGACCATCGAGGCCACCCAGCGCATGTTGAAGTCCTTGCCGCGCGGGCCGTGCTTGCCCTCCTGCATCTCGCCCACGTAACGCTTGATCGGCGCTTCCCAGAAACGGGCGTTGGATGAGTTGATGGCGTATTCCTGAGTATCCGCCGGCACCGTCATGAAGGGGTGGGTGTACACAAAGCTGCCCATCTCGCGGTCCAGCGTGAAGCCGTGCACCCCTTCGCCCACGGTGAGGATGAGCTGGGTCGACGGGCCATACACCGCGTAGCCGGCCGCCACCTGCGCGCTGCCGGGCTGGAGGAAGTCGGCCTCGGTGGGTTCGGCGCAACCGTCGGGACAACGCAGCACCGAGAAGATGGTGCCGACCGACACATTCACGTCGATGTTCGACGAACCGTCGAGCGGATCGAACAGCAGCAGGTAGCCGCCCTTGGGAAACTCGCGCGGGATGGCCTGCACGGTGTCGACCTCTTCGGAGGCCATGCCGGCCAGGTGGCCGCCCCACTCGTTGGCCTGGATCAGGATCTCGTTGGCGATCACGTCGAGCTTTTTCTGCGCCTCGCCCTGAATGTTGTCCGAGCCCGCCTCGCCCAGCACGCCGGCCAGCGCGCCTTTCGAGACATTGACGCTGATCGCCTTGACGGCGC
>JAGRFO010000116.1:3004-8090 GCA_020446005.1 Rhodocyclaceae bacterium
GATCGGCGGTGGTGCGGCCGGCGCGTTGCTGCTCGATCAGGAACTGGGTGAGGGTGACACGTTTCATGCGCGAGAACTCCGGGGAATCTGGGATCGATCAGCCCGGATTATCCCGTTTTCCGTTCAGCGCTGCACGTTGGCGGTATTATCCCGGCTTCGATTTCTGCGCCCTCGCCCCTCGCGTCCATGCACGTTCTGGTCCTCGGCGCCGGCCTCGCCGGCGTCACCACCGCCTGGTATCTGAAACACGCCGGCTTCGACGTCAGCGTGGTGGACCGTCAGCCGGGGCCGGCGATGGAGACCAGCTTCGCCAACGGCGGACAGATTTCGGTGAGCCATCCCGAGCCGTGGGCCAACCCCGGCGCGCCGGGCACCATCCTGCGCTGGCTGGGCAAGGACGCCGCGCCGCTGCGCTTCATCCCCCGCGCCGACTGGCATCAGTGGCTGTGGGCGGCGCGCTTCATGCGCGAATGCCTGCCCTGGCGCACCCGCCGCAACACCGCTGCCATCGCCGCGTTGGCGCGCTACAGCCGCGCGTGTCTGGAGCAATTGCGGATTGATACCGCGCTGCACTACACCCACGCCCGGCGCGGCATCCTTCACCTGTTTTTCGACCCGGCGGAAGCGGCCCGGATTCGCGACCGGGTGGATGAACTGGCGCGCCACGCGATCGCCGCCGAGGCGTGCGACGCGGCCCGCTGCCTGGCCATCGAGCCCGCGCTGGCGGACATGACGCGCCCCCCGCTGGGCGGCATCTACGCCCCCGACGATGAAGCCGGCGACGCCAAGGAATTCATCGACGCGCTGACCGGACGCCTCCAGGCCGAGGGGGTGCGCTTCCATTTCGACACCCGGATCGACGCGCTGGACCATCGCGGCGGGCTCATCGAGGGCGTTCGGGTGACGCTGCTCGATGGCCGCACCGAACGCCTCGACGCATCCAGCTACGTGTTGTGCACGGGCAGCTACAGCCCGCTGCTGGTGGCGCCGCTGGGCGAGCGGCTGCCGATCTATCCGGTCAAGGGTTATTCGGTCAGCGTGCCGATCATCGACCCGGCGCGCGCACCGCGCGTCAGCCTGACCGACGAGGCGCGCCGGATCGTGTGCTCACCGCTGGGCCACACCCTGCGGGTGGCCGGTACCGCCGAGCTCAACGGCTACGACCTGAGCCCCAACCCGCGCCGTCAGGCCAGCCTGCTCGAATGGATTGACACCACCTTCCCCGGCGCCACCGATCCGGCGACCGCGCAGGCGTGGTGCGGGCTGCGCCCGACCACCCCGAGCAACCGCCCGCTGATCGGCAAGAGCGGCCTGGTGAACCTCTACTACAACACCGGCCACGGCTCGCTGGGGTGGACCCTGGCCTGCGGCTCGGCGGCGGCGCTGACGGCGCTGATGTCGGGGCACCGGCCGGAACCGGATTTTCCCTTTCTGGGCGGACGCTTCGACTGAGCGCTGCGCTCAGGCGGGATCGGCGGGGGTGGCGGTCGAGCAATCCACCCCGCCGAGCGCGGCGCGATTGCCGATCACCCCGGTGGCGGGATCGAACTCGATGGTCTGCATGTGGAAGGCCAGCGCCGCGTCCATGCCGCCGGCGTGATTCTCGAACCACTGCGGCAGCTCTTCGACCAGCCGCCGGCCCAGCGCGATGTCGCCCTTGGCGGCACGCGCCCGGACATCCTGGATGACCGCCAGCACGCGGTCGTGCTCGGCCTTGTGGCAGCCCGGAAAATCGATCGCCGCCATCCACGCGTTTTCCTGATCGAAATGCGTCACGGTGTGCGCGATGAACGCATCCAGGGCGGCCAGGAAGCTGTCTTCGCCGGCGCCCTCGAGGGCATTGAAGCAGTCGACGAATTCCTTGTGGGTCTGGTCCATCTGGGCCACGCCCAGGACCAGATCTTCGCTCCATTCCATGTTGAGCCTCTCCTGCATTGCACCGCGACAAAAACAGCACTGTATCGCCGAAAGCCCGCCCTGTCATGGTTTCGCCGCGCAAAACCGGCGCTGCAACCAAACCGTCACATGCCTCGTCTAGGGTGCCGGAATTGCCTCCCGCCAAAGCGCCTTCATGCACACACTGATGATCTCGGACGTGTACTTTCCCCGCATCAACGGGGTCAGCACCTCGATTGAAACCTTCCGCCAGGCGCTGGGCCGGCATGGCGTCAGCAGCACCCTGATCGCCCCCGCCTATCCGGCCGGACCGGCCAGCGATGGGGACGACATCGTGCGCATTCCCTCGCACTATCTGCCCATCGACCCCGAAGACCGGATCATGCAGCGCCGCCACATCCGCGCCCTGCTGCCACGGCTGCGCGAGCATCCCCCCGCGCTGGTCCACGCCCAGACTCCCTTCATCGCCCACTACGCCGGGCTGGAGCTGGCGCAGGCGCTCGGTGTGCCCTGCGTGGGGACCTATCACACCTTCTTCGAAGAGTATCTCTATCACTACGTCCGCTATGCCCCACGCCGCTGGATGCGCGCGCTGGCGCGGGATTTCTCGCGCCGTCAGTGCAATGCCCTCGACGCGGTGATCGTGCCCTCCTCGGCGATGCGCGACACGCTGACTCGCTACGGCGTCACCACCCCGCTGCACGTCTTGCCGACAGGCATCCCCTGCGCCGGCTTCCACGGCGGCGACGGCGCCCAGTTCCGCCAGCGCTACGGCATCGACGCCTCGCGCAAGGTGTTGCTGTTTGTCGGCCGGGTCGCCCACGAAAAGAATATCGAGCTGCTTCTGGAAGCGACCGCCGCGCTACGCGCGCGCCACCCCGAGGTGCTGCTGGTGATCACCGGCGAGGGGCCGGCCCTGAGCGCGCTGCGGGCACACAGCCGCCGCCTGGGGATCGACGATCACGTCCGCTTTCTGGGCTATCTCGACCGCCACCGCGAACTGCACGACTGCTATCGGGCGGCCGACCTGTTCGTCTTCGCCTCGCGCACCGAAACGCAGGGCCTGGTGCTGCTCGAAGCGATGGCGATGGGCACGCCGGTGGTGGCGCTGGCCAAGATGGGCACCTGCGACATCCTCAATCCGGAACGTGGCTGTCGCATTGCGCCAGACTCGGCGAGCGGCTTCGCGGCGGTGGTCGATGAACTGCTGAACGATGCGCCCCTGCGTCAACGGCTGGCGGTGGAGGCGCATGCCTATGCGCGTACCTGGTCGGCCGAGGCGATGGGCGAGCGGCTGGTGGCGCTGTACCGACAGTGGGGTGGTCTGCCCGCCAGCGACGAGACGGCGACTGACGCCGTGACCGCGCCGGACGATCCGTGCTACTTGATGAGCTTGAGGTGAGCCCGGCCGCCGGCCGGCCCCTCCGGCGGTGGCGGAGCATCCTCGGGCGGAGAGGCGGAATCGACGGATTCATCGGCCTCGGCGCCTTCGTCTTCCGCCGCCTCCAACGGGGCTGACGCTTCGGCAGCGTCACCGCGCTCGACTTCGAAGGCCATGCCATGGCCGTTTTCGCGCGCGTACACCGCAATCACGTTGCTCACCGGCACCGTCAACATCTGCGCCTTGCCGCTGAAGCGGGCCTGGAACTGGATGAAGTCGTTGCCCATGTCGAGCTGGTGGGTGGCATCGGGGCTGACATTGAGCACGATCTGGCCATCGCGCGCGGCGCCGGCGGGCACGCGCGTGTGTTCATCGACGATCGCCGCCAGATAGGGCGTGAAGCCCTGGTCGAGACACCACTCGTAGATGGCGCGGATCAGATACGGTTTGGTGGACACGGCGCTCACCATCGAACTCCTTGCGATACGGCGGCCGGCCAGCCTGAGTCGCGCCGGACGCCCATCCGCCTCAGCGGCGCATGACCTTTTCGGAAGGGGTCAGCGCGTCGATGAAGCCCTGCCGGCTGAAGATGCGCTCGGCGTACTTCATCATCGGCGCGGCCGCCCGGGGCAGTTCGATGCCGTAGTGCTCCAGACGCCACAACAAGGGGGCGACGGCCACATCGAGCATCGAGAACTCCTCGCCCAGCAGGAAAGTCTGGCTGGAGAGCATGGGCGCCAGCTGGGTAAGCTGGTCGCGAATCTCGGCGCGAACCTTGTCGGCGCCCTTGAGGTTCTTCTCGAGCGTGCCGATGTCGGCGAAGAGCTCTTGCTCGAAGCTGTGCAGCAGCTGGCGCGCACGCGCGCGCAGGATCGGGTCCGGCGGCATCAGCTGGGGATGCGGGAAGCGCTCGTCGATGTACTCGTTGATGATGTTGGCTTCGTGCAGCACCAGGTCGCGGTCGACCAGCACCGGCACCCGGTTGTAAGGGTTGATGACGGCGATATCTTCCGGCTTGTGGTCGAGGTCAACATCAATGACCTGAAAATCCATGCCTTTTTCGAACAACACAATCCGGCAACGATGACTGAACGGATCAGTCGTACCGGAATACAGATTCATCATCTCGGTCACAGCTCCATGAAAGCTGAACGCCGCATGCCCAAAGGCATGCGGCGCAAAAAGACTTCACAGACCGCCGTCGGCGGCCGGTCCGTCAGTGGATATCTTTCCAGAAGTTTTTCTTGAGCAGATAGGTCAGCACGAACATGCCCGCCAGGAAAAGCAGCACGATCGCGCCGATGCTCTTGCGCTTCTCCGCCACCGGCTCGCCCATCCAGACCATGAAGGACACCAGATCGGCCACCGACTTGTCGTAGGCTTCCGCTGAGAGCGTGCCCGGCTTGTCGAGGGTCAGGCTGACGTGCTTGACCTTGCCGCCATGACCGTCGTCCTGCTCTTCGATGTGCGCCACCTGGTCGCCTTGCAGTTCCCACAGCACGTGGGGCATGCCGACGTTTTCGAACACCGTGTTGTTCCAGCCCGTCGGGCGGGCGGGATCGCGGTAGAACGAGCGCAGGTAGGTGTACAGCCAGTCCGCCCCGCTATACGACATCGACGGCGCACGCGAGCGCGCGATCAGGGTCAGATCGGGCGGCGCGGCGCCAAACCAGAGCTTGCCGTCGTCGCGGGTCATCGCGATCTTCATCTGCTCGCCGATCTTGTCGGTGGTGAACATCAGGTTGTCCTTGATCAGCTCTTCGGACAAACCGATGTCTTTCAGACGGTTGTAGCGCAGATAGCTCGCCC
>JAGRFO010000116.1:8103-9565 GCA_020446005.1 Rhodocyclaceae bacterium
AGTAATTGACGAACAGCTTGGCGCCATGCTGCAGCGCGGCCGGATCGGTGCTCACCGGCGCCTTGTCGAGATGCACATCCCCGCCTGACGCCAGCGCCATCATGGGCGCAAACATCACCACGGCGACCAGCTGCTTGACCAGTTTCATTGCACGCGTTTTCATCAGGAAGTCACCCTTTCCGGTTCCGGTTTGCAGCTGTCCATCTTGCTGTACCAAGGCATCAGCAGGAAGAACGCGAAGTACAGCACCGAGCAGATCTGAGCGGTGCGATCCTTGATCCCGCCGTTGTCCGGCGGCTGCACCCCCAGATAGCCCAGGATGCAGAAGCAGATCACGAAGATCACCAGCGCGGTCTTGAAGATCGGACCCTTGTAGCGGATCGACTTGACCGGGCTGCGATCAAGCCACGGCAATGCGGCAAAGATCAGTACCGCGGCACCCATTGCGACCACCCCCCAGAACTTGGCATCGAGCCCGAACAGGGGGTAGGTCACCGCGCGCAGGATCGAGTAGAACGGGGTGAAGTACCACACCGGTGCAATGTGCGGCGGGGTCTTGAGCGGATCGGCCGGGATGAAGTTGTTGAACTCCAGGAAGTAACCCCCACCTTCCGGCGCGAAGAACAGCACTGCCGAGAACACGATCAGGAAGCCGACCACGCCGACGATGTCCTTGACCGAGTAGTAGGGGTGGAAGGGGATGCCGTCGAGCGGGATGCCGTTGGCGTCCTTCTTCTTCTTGATTTCCACGCCATCGGGGTTGTTCGAACCGACTTCGTGCAGCGCCACGATGTGCGCCACCACCAGCCCGATCAGCACCAGCGGCACAGCGATCACGTGGAAGGAGAAGAAGCGGTTGAGTGTGGCGTCAGAAACCACGAAGTCACCGCGGATCACGATCGACAGGTCCGGCCCGATGATCGGAATGGCGGAGAACAGGTTCACGATCACCTGTGCGCCCCAGAACGACATCTGTCCCCACGGCAGCAGGTAGCCCATGAAGGCTTCAGCCATCAGCGCCAGGAAAATGGCCACGCCGAACAGCCAGATCAGCTCGCGCGGCTTGCGGTAGGAACCGTACATCAGGCCGCGGAACATGTGCAGATACACCACCACGAAGAAGGCTGAGGCCCCCGTCGAGTGCAGGTAACGGATCAGCCAGCCACCGGGCACGTCGCGCATGATGTACTCGACCGCCGCGAAGGCCACCGGCACGCCGGCATCGTTGAGCGAGGCGTCGGGCTTGTAGTGCATGACCAGGAAAATCCCGGTCACGATCTGGATCACCAGCACCAGCAGCGCCAGCGAACCGAAGAAGTACCAGAAGTTGAAGTTTTTCGGCGCGTAATATTCGGACAGGTGCGCCTTCCAGGTGGACGTCAGCGGAAAACGCTCGTCGACCCAATCCAGCAGAGCTTGAGCTTTTGTGGTCATTGTTTAGGCCGTCCCATCTTCGCCAATC
>JAGRFO010000117.1:0-8990 GCA_020446005.1 Rhodocyclaceae bacterium
CGGGCGGCATCCGGCGGGATCAGGTCCGGGCGCTGGCGCAGCGCGGCCGTCAGCAGCTCGTCGAGTCGGGTCTGGCCGAGCGTGCTCGCGATGAGCTTGCGCAGCTCGCTCTGCGCCAGCCCGGCGGTGGTCGGATAGACCGGGGTGAGGGTCTGCGGCAGCGCCTCGCCCGGCGCCACGCTGCGAATCCGCGGGTGCACCATTTCGAAGCCGAACATGCCGCCGCGCGCCTCGCCGAACACCCGCACCCGGCGGCCCGGGGTGAGCTGCTGCTGTTGCTGGGGATAGAAGTGAAGCAGGCGCAGCGTGAGGGTGCCGGTGGCGTCGCGCACCTGCGCCACCAACTGGCGCCGGCCACGCAGGCGGACTTCGCAGTCGGTGACCTCGCCTTCGATCTGCAGGGACTCGCCACCGCGCAGTGCGGCGATGTCAACGCAGCGGGTTTCGTCCTCGTAGCGCAGCGGCAGGTGCAGCAGCAGGTCTTGCGGGCCGTGCAGGTCGAGCTTGGCCAGCCGGCCGGCGAGCTGCGCGCCGACGCCGGGCCAGCCGGATCGCGCGGGGGGCGTGGACGCAGGCAAACGCCGCGATCAGTCGAGGACCAGGATCGCGTCGGCCTCGACCAGCGCCCCCTTGGGCAGCTCCTTGACCCCCACCGCGGCGCGCGCCGGGTAGGGCTGGTCGAAGTAGCGCGCCATGATCTCGTTGACCTGGGCGAAGTTGGCCAGGTCGGTGAGGTAGATGGTGAGCTTGACCGCATCGGCGAGGGTGCCGCCGGCGGCCATGGCGACCGCCCGGAGGTTTTCGAACACCCGCACGGTCTGCGCCTCGAAGCCCTCGACCATGGTCATGCTGGCCGGGTCGAGACCGATCTGGCCGGACAGATAGACCGTGTTGCCCGCGCGCACCGCCTGTGAATAGGTGCCGATGGCGGCCGGGGCGTGGGCGGTGGCGACAATCTCTTTGCTCATGAAGCGTGCTCCTGACAGGTTCATGGGCAAATTGTACCCGCCGACGCCCGACCCGGTGCGCCGCCTTACTGGCCGCGCAGGGTCACGTCGCAGCCGACTTTTTCCATCACCTTCTGCAGCCCGCGACGGGCCTCGACGTTGATCACCAGCGGGGCCATGAAGTTGGCCCGTAGACCGGCGTCGGCGGGGGAACCACCGGCGTCGTTCTTGCGCACGATGACCACCACGGTGGCCTCGCTCGGGGCGCCGAGGGCAAGCAGGCTGACTTCGGCGTCCGACAAGACGAACTCGTAGTTCACCCCCAGCGATGCCGGATCGGCCACCGAAAAGGCGACTTGCGGGTCATCCACGCTCTGCATCTGCAGCACCGACGGCGACTGGCCGTCTTCCTGCACGAAGGTAAAGCGCTGGCAGGACTCAAAGCCCGGCAGGCCGCGCGGAAACTCGATGATCTTGTCCGGATCGACATCGATGCTGCCGAACACGGGGCTTTCGATATGCATGGCGGTTCTCCTCGCAACTCACCTCTCCAGCGTGCACCATACGCTCGCCGGCGGGATAACAGTTGTCCGATTATCGGCGCAAAAGCTCGTCAATTCCCCTCAGCGCTGGCGCACCACCAAGCCCTTGGCGAGGCCGGCGCGCTGAATCTTGTCGCGCGCGGCATCGGCGGCGGCACGGTCGGCAAACGGGCCGACCACCACCCGGCTCTGGATGTGTGTCGGGACCCCCAACGCATCCAGCTTGCCGGCTAGCGTCTCGGCGTTGCCGGGGGCGGAGAACACCCCGAGTTGGACCAGATAATCGCCCGAGGCAACCGACGCGGCGGGCGGATCGGCGGGTTTCTTGGTGGCCGTCTGGGCTGGTGTGGACGCAGGCTTCGGCGCTGGCACGGCAGGCTCGCCCTTGAGCACCAGACGTGGCTGACCGGCGGCGGGCGGCGGCGCATCGTCGACCCGCTCGGCGGCCTCCACCAGCACCGGCGCGCTGGTCAGCTCGGCGCTGGCCATCTCCCCCGGCGGAGGCTCGCCGGCCTGCGCGGCGATCATGGCCTCGACCTCGGCGGCGGTCGGCATCGGCGGGGCGCCGGGCGGCAGCGCGTCGGTCGGCGGCGGGGGTGCTTCGGCCAGCACTGGCGCGGGCTTGGGCGCGGGCGCCTGACTGCGTTCGAACCAGCCCAGCGCGAGCAGCAGGATCACGATCAATCCACCCGCCATGGCGGCGCGTTTCAACAGCGCGCCACGCTGCACCGGCACCACGCCCTCCGAATTTGGGTCGCTCATTTCGTCACTCCTGAATCGTCCGTTTCGGTGGCCAGCGATTGCACCAGCTCGGCCTCCGCCACCGAGATGCTGCAGCGCTCGGCGATCACCTCGGCGGCCATGCCGCGTTGCGCCAACGCCAGCGCCTCGCTGTAAATCGGGGACACCCGCTGGGCGGCGCGGGCGGCGTCAAGCGCGCTGGCCTGCTCGGCGGCGGTCTCGCGCAGCCGGGCGATATCGGCGCGCTGCAGGTCGAGTTCCTCGCGCAGCTGGGCGACGTCGCGCCGCAACTGGCGGATTTCGAGCGCCAGCCCGAAGCTCTCGTCGCTCGTCGGCGCGGGGGCGACGGTTGCCGCCTCGGCGGCCGGGGCGGGGCCCTCCGCGTCGTCCTCGTCATCCTCATCGACCGCATCGACCGACTCATCCGCCACGTCATCGCTCTGCGCGGCGCCGGGGTCCTTGACCTGCAGCGCACGAATCAGCTGGAACACCAGATACACCGCGAGCACCGCGATGGCGACGAAGATCCATTCCCGTGCGCTCATGCGCCCTTCTCCTTGCCGGCCTGCGCCAGCGCCTGGTCGATATCCCACAGAATATCCGATTCGCTTTCGATCCCGACCGACAGCCGCACCATGTCCGGCGGCACCCCGGCGGCGCGCTGCTCGGCTTCGGACAGCTGGCGGTGGGTGGTCGAGGCCGGGTGAATGACCAGGGTCTTGGCGTCGCCGACGTTGGCGAGGTGGCTGATCATCTGCAAAGCCTCGATGAAACGCTCGCCGGCGGCCTGCCCACCGACGATGCCAAAGCTCAGAATCGCGCCCGCGCCCTTGGGCAGATAGCGCTGCGCCCGGGCGTGTTCGGGGCTGGTCGCCAGTCCCGGATAATTCACCCACGCCACTTGCGGATGAGAGGCCAGATGATCGGCCACCGCGCGCGCATTGGCGACGTGGCGGTCCATCCGCACGTGCAGGGTTTCGAGCCCCTGCAGCAGCATGAAGGCATTGAACGGCGACAGCGCGGGGCCAAAGGTACGCAGGGTTTCCATGCGCGCTTTCATGGTGAAGGCGAAGTCGCCGAAGGTCTCGTAGAAGCGGACCCCGTGGTAGCCGCGCGAGGGTTCGACCATGGCGGGGAAGCGGCCGTTGTCCCACGGGAAGGCGCCGGATTCGACGATCACCCCGCCCATCGTGGTGCCGTGACCGCCGATGTATTTGGTGGCCGAGTGGATGACGAGGTCGGCGCCATATTCGATCGGCCGGCACAGGCAGGGCGAGGCCAGGGTGCTGTCGATCAGCAGCGGCACGCCGGCTTCGCGGGTGATGGCCGCCACCGCGGCGACATCGAACACGTTGAGGCCGGGGTTGCCGATGATCTCGCCGAACACGGCTTTGGTGCGCGCGTTGATCGCGGCGCGGAAGTTGTCCGGATCGGCCGGATCGACGAAGCGGGTGACGATGCCGAGCTTGCGCAGGCTCACGTCGAGCTGCGAGTAGCTGCCGCCGTAGAGGGTGCGCGCGGCGACGATCTCGTCGCCCGCCTCGGCGAGCGTCAGCAGCGCGGTCATCTGCGCCGCCAGCCCGGAGGCGGTGGCCAGCGCCGCGCGCCCGCCTTCGAGCGCCGCCATGCGTTCCTCGAAGGCCGCCACGGTGGGGTTCGAGATCCGCGAATACACATTGCCGAAGGTCTGCAGATTAAACAGTTCGGCGGCGTGGGCAGGCGAATCGAAGACGAAGGAGGTGGTCTGGTAGATCGGCATCGCCCGCGCGCCGGTGGTGGCGTCGGGCGGCTGGCCGGCGTGCAGACAGAGCGTTTCGATACCGAATTGGCGATCGGGCATGAGGACGGCCGGCACAAAGCCCGGCAAGGGTCGATGTGGTCAAGGATAATACGGGTGCCCTCAATCAACCACAACGCGCCATGCCGATCGATTTGCCCCTGCTGCTGTTCTGGGCCAAGAAAATCACCGCCGTGCTGATCCTCCCGCCGGCCGGTCCGCTGTTGCTCATCGGCCTCGGCCTGCTGGTCGCGCGGCTGCGCCGGCTGGCCTGGCTGGGCTGGTTCTACGCCCTCGTGGTGACCGTTCCGGTGAGCGTCAACTGGCTCGCCGCGCCGCTCGAAACCACCCCGCCGATCACCCTCGACGCACTCCACCAGACCGGGGCGATCGTGATCCTCGGTGCCGGCACGCGCCGTTACGCGCCCGAATACGGCCAGCCGACGGTCAACCGGCTGGCGCTGGAGCGGCTGCGCTACGGCGCCTGGCTGGCACGCCAGACCGGGCTGCCGATTCTGGTCTCGGGCGGCGCACCGGAAGGCTTCCGGCCGGAAGCGGACATGATGCGCGAGAGCCTTGTCCGCGATTTCGGCGCGCCGCCGCGCTGGGTCGAGAGCGCTTCGCTCGACACCCGCGACAACGCCGAGGCCACCGCCCGCGTGTTGCACGCCGCCGGCATCGATCACATCGCGCTGGTCACCCACGCCGCCCACATGCCGCGCGCACGGCGGGCCTTCGAAGCCGCCGGCCTGACCGTCACCCCGGCGCCCACCGCGTGGCTATCGACCCCCGACCCGGACCTGCGCGCCCGCGACTTCATCCCCAACGCGGGCAGCGCCTACACCGGCTGGTTTGCGATGCACGAGTGGATCGGCGGGCTGGCCTACCGCGCCACCCAGGCCTGGGGCGAGCACGTCGCCCCGGCGCTCAAGCCCGCCGCCGACTGAACCAGCCGCGCAGCCCGGCGGCGCAGGCCGGCTCACACAGCCCGAAGGCGAGCGTCACGCCGGCGTTGAGCAGCGCGGTGACCAGAAACAACTGGCCGATGCTCGCCCCGGCGGCGAGCATCCCGGCCCCCATGCCGGCGGCCACCACCATGAACAGCGCGTTGAGGATGTTGTTGCCGGCGACCACCCGCGCGCGGCACACCGCCGCGCTGCGCCGCTGCATCTGGGCGTACAGCGGCACGATGAACACCCCGCCGCTGACCCCGATCATCAGCAGATCGAGCAGCGCCCGCCAGCTCGCCCACTCGGCCAGCACCGCACCGAGAGCACGCGCCGTGCCCGGCACACCCGCCGCAGCGCCGGCCCACCACAGGTCGATCGCGAACACGCTCATCCCCACCCCGCCGAGCGCCACCAGCGCCAGCTCGATGCGCCCGCGCGAGAGGCGTTCGCACAGCATCGAGCCCGCCCCGACGCCGATCGAGAACACCGTCAGCAGCAGCGTCACCGCGTGGGCGTCGCCGCCGAGCACGTCGCGGGCGTAGGCCGGAAACTGCGACAGGAACAGCGCGCCGTAGAACCAGAACCACGAGATCGCCAGCACCGCCCGCCACACCGCCGGCTCGGCGCGAACCACGCGCAGCGTGGCGGCGAGTTCGGAAAACGGGTTCCAGTTGATCCGCAAGCCGGCGTCGGGAGCCGGTGCCGCCGGAATGCGCCGGCTGGCGAGGTAACCCGCCAGCGCCACCGCCAGCGTCGCCACCGCCACCCAGCGCGGTCCGCCGGGCAGCGCCATCGCCACCCCGCCAGCGATGGTGCCGACCAGGATCGCCACGAAGGTGCCGGCCTCGACCAGCGCGTTGCCGCCGACCAGTTCGTCCGCCGCCAGATGCTGCGGCAGGATCGCGTACTTGGCCGGCCCGAACAGCGCCGACTGGGCGCCCATCAAAAACAGGGTGACGAGCATCCAGGCCAGCGAATCGAGCGCGAAGGCCGCCGCCGCGAGCGCCATGATGCCGATCTCCAGCGCCTTGATGCGGCGCATCAGGGTGCCCTTGTCGAACTTGTCGGCGAGCTGACCGGCGGTGGCGGAAAACAAAAAAAACGGCAGGATGAACAAGCCCGCGGCGAGGTTGACCAGCACGCCGGAGGACATTGCGGTGTAGCGCGCCGCCTCGAAGGTGATCAGCACCACCAGCGCGTTCTTGTACAGGTTGTCGTTGAACGCGCCGAGGAACTGGGTCAGGAAAAACGGCAGGAAGCGACGCTGACGCAGCAGCGCGAAAGGCGCGCTCATCGCGGGCGTCGGACGCGTCGTCGCATGCCGGCCGTTCAGCGCGCGCCGATCCGCCCGGCGCCGGGCAACTTGAGCGCCAGTGGGGAGAAATCGACCCCGGCGGAGAGGCCGAGCAGATTGACCTCGATCCCCTCCTCGGCCGCCAGCGTCAGGCCCAGCAGGCCGCCCAGCGACACCTGCAGCCCGCTACCACTCGGCGCGCGCCCGACCACCCCGCCACCGGGCAGGTAGTCCTTGCCGATCGCGGTCGGCGGCAGGTCGAGCGACAGCTCGGGCACCGCGCGCCCCAGATAGGCGATGAAGGTGTT
The DNA here is from genome assembly GCA_020446005.1 of Rhodocyclaceae bacterium. Taxonomy (GTDB): domain Bacteria; phylum Pseudomonadota; class Gammaproteobacteria; order Burkholderiales; family Rhodocyclaceae; genus Nitrogeniibacter. Next base: position 6,560 of record JAGRFO010000117.1, read on the forward strand.
GCTGTTGGGGCCGGGCCACAGCCGGTATTCGTGGTTGTGCGGGTAGCGCTGGGCGGCCTCGTGCAGGCGCGCGATCAGCGCATCCACCTCGGCCCCGCCGCGCAGTTCGCGGATCAGCGTCGGCGGGTTGCCGTACCACCGGCCGTCGGGCACGCCGGGGCCAACCCGCACTGCCTCGCCGCCGCGCCGCACCCCCCAGCCGACCACCTCGAAGCGGGTGTACTGCGATGCACCCTGCGGCTTGGCGGCGATCCAGGTGTGCACCCCGAAAGCGCCGCGCCAGCTGAACGCGCGCGCCGCGTAAACGTGGATGACCCCCTCCGGCGTGGCCGCCGGGTCGGGGGCCTGGCCGGTGCTGTCGTGGCGGGCGCTGCGCCAGTCGGTCACGCGCTGGTCGTCGGCGTAATGCTGCGCTACCGCCACCCCCAGCGGCAGCACGAAAATGGCAAGAATGATCAACATCAAAATGGCCCTGCGCGGCATCCCGCGGCTCCTGAGTGTGGCAGACATGGTCGGTTGGGCCGCGTGCGCGGCGACAAGTTCGCCTGACCGCTATTTGCCGCGAAACGACGGCGCGCGCTTGGCGAGAAAGGCACCCACCCCTTCGCCAAAATCGCGGGTGGCGCTGCAACGCGCGAAGGCCTCGGCTTCGTTGGCGAGCTGCTCCGCCAGCGGCGCGTCGGCGCTGGCGTTGACCAGCCGTTTGAGCTCGCCGTAGGCATGGCGCGGGCCACGCTGGAGACGCTGGGCCAGCGCGTCGACGGTGGCATCGAGCGCGTCCGCCGGCACCACCCGGTTGACCAGATCGAGGCGCAGCGCCTCGGCCGCCGAAAAACGATCGGCGAGCAGCAGCAACTCCATCGCCTTGCGCCGCCCGACCATGCGCGGCAGAAAGTGCGACATGCCGCCATCGGCCGACAGCGCGATCGCCGCGTAGGCGGTGGTGAACACCGCGTCCTCGGCCGCCACCGCCAGATCACAACCGAGCATCAGCGACAACCCGAAACCGGCGCAAGCGCCGCGCACCTTGGCGATCACCGGCTGATGCAGTGACTGCAGCAGGGCCACAGTGGGGTTGATGTTGTGTTCGATGATCGCGCGAAAGGCATCGAGCCGCGCCCGCGGGGTGAGCTCGAGGTGGCGCGCAAAGTCGTTCAGATCGCCGCCCGCCATGAAGTGCGCGCCGGCCCCGGCAATCACCACCACCTCGACGTCATCGCGCCCCTTGAGCGCCCGCGCGGCGGCGGCCAGATCCTGCATCATCTCCACCGACAAGGCATTGAGCGCCGCCGGCCGGTTGAGGGTCAGCGTGGCCAGCCCGTCGGCCACCTCCAGCAAAACGGTATCGGTCATCCTGTCCTCGCACGCTTGTTGCCGGCAGACGTCGGCGGCACCTCGGTGGGGACACTATAACCCTCTCCCCCCGCCCTGCGCGCGCGGCCGTAAATCGTCACCAAAATCGCACCAGCCAGCCGCGAATGGGCGCACACTGCAGGCCATCCCGTCCAGATTTTCGGAGAATGCTCATGGCCTACACCCTCATCAAGGGCAGCTTCCATATCCACTACCCGGACAACCCCCTCAGCGGCCCCGAGCCGGACGGCGACACCCTCAAGTTCCAGCCCGACCACCCGCACCTGCTCAACGCCTTGCCGCGCCCCAACCGCGCACCTGCCTTCAACAACGCCGGCATCACCAGCATCCGCTTCGAAGGCATCGACGCGCTCGAGACGCATTTCGAAGGCGACGCCGGCGAATACCACCAGCACCTCGCGCTGGCCATCGCCGCGCGCGACCAGCTCCTCGCCCGCGCCGGCTTCGGGGACGTGCGCTATTTTGCGCATCGCCCGTACAAGGTCGAATCGGTCGAACACCACCCGGTGCGCGGCTACATCCTCTCCGCCGGGCTGGACACCTACGGCCGCGCCGTCGCCTTCGTCTTCACCGGCGAGCACCCCTCCATCGACGGCGCGCGCATCTTCCTCGCCCCCGACATGCTCGAAGCCAGCCTCAACGCCTGGATGCTGCGCGAAGGCCACGCCTACGGCACCTTCTACCTCGGCCTGCCGCCCGAACTGCGCGAATACCTGCGCACCAGCGTGCAGCGCGCACGCGAAGCCGGGCTCGGCGTGTGGGCCCACGTTACCGCCACCGGCGCGCAGGGCATCCAGATCGACGGCCTCGACACCCTGCAGCAACACGTGCTGTGGCCCAAACTGTTCCGCCGTCTGGTGCCCTACTTCGAAGCCGGCCACACCGACTTTGCCGCCTTCGACGCCTGGTTGCGCGAAGACACCCGCCACCGCGACGACCGCCTGCTGCTGCCCACGCTGGAAGTCGGCAACATGCACGACGTCATCATCACCGAAGGCCGCCTGCTGCGCCTCGCCTGCGCCCCCGAAGACGTCGTCATCGTGCCCGACGACTACGT
>JAGRFO010000117.1:9037-10114 GCA_020446005.1 Rhodocyclaceae bacterium
CCCGCCCGGCGCATCCGAGCGGCGTGCGCATCGTCGCCGCACTGATCAACCCCGCCACCCGACCGGAACGCGGCAACGAAACCGTCACCGTACTCAACACCGGCGAGGCCGACGTGGACATGCGCGGCTGGCGGATCGCCGACATCAAAGGCCACCAGACGCTCGACGGCACGCTGGCCCACGGCGACACCCTGCGCATCCGCCTCACCGGCGCCGTGCGCCTCAACAACACCCGCGACACCATCACCCTGCTCGATGCCGACGGTGCACTGGTCGACCAGGTCTCGTACGAACCACGCGACCTGCCCCGCGAAGGGCGCAGCATGGTGTTCTGAGCGTCAGTGCAAGGCGGGAAGGCGTGGGACTGTTGGGCCCGGGCGATATTGAAGGGCTCAGTAGTGATACCGAAGCTGAGCAATGAACACGGCGTCGTTGTCCGTTCGGTAAACGAGTCGGTGCTCGCCATTGATGCGGCGTGACCAATAGCCGGAAAGTGCATGTTTCAAAGGCTCGGGTTTCCCGATGCCTTCAAGGGGCGATCGCTGTATGTCTGAAATGAGCTGATTGATGCGTTTCAGCGTGGTCTTGTCGGTCTTCTGCCAGTACAGGTAATCGTCCCAGGCGTTCTCCGAAAAAATCAGCTTCATTCGGTCAATGCGCGTTCAGAGCCGCCGCCGGCATCCAGTTCGTTGACCGAGTCCAGAAGGCGGCGCGCATTCTTCGGGTTGCGAAGCAGGTAGGCGGTTTCCTCAAGCGCCTGAAAATCTTCGAGCGAAAGCATCACAACGGCGCGATCGTTTTTCTTGGTGATGATCACGGGCGCGTGATTCTCGCAAACGGAATCAATGGTTTGCGCCAAGGTCTCGCGCGCTTTTGTGTAGGTGATCGCGTCCATCAGGTCTGCCTCAATGATATGTACAGCAAGTTGTACAGATGTTAGGCGCACACCACCCGCCGGTCAAGCCACCCCCGCCTCACACCCGCTCGAAAATCCCCGCTGCGCCCATGCCGGTGCCGATGCACATCGTGACCATGCCGTATTTGAGCGAGGAGTCGCGTTGCATGGCGTTCATGACG
>JAGRFO010000118.1 GCA_020446005.1 Rhodocyclaceae bacterium
TGGCGCTGACCATCTCGCCGATGCGCTTGACGTAGAGGGTGCCCATTTCGGGGTAAAAGCGCTCTTCGTCTTCACTGCCCAGCGCAAGCAGGCCGAACACGCGCTTGTCGCGCATCAGCGGCACCAGCGCCACCGAGCGGATGTGCGGGGCGGCCTCGCCGAACCAGTCGATGATTTCGAGGTTGCCCGGCGCACCGCAATACGGCTGGCGCAGGTCGCCGACGTAGAAGCGCACGTCCTCGGAGACCGGGGCAAACTCCACCGTGTCGCGCTTGAGCACGCTGTTCCACACCCGCACCGCGACATGCGGGACGGCGAAGTCCTCGCGCAGGTGGGTGTAGATGGCGTCACGCACGGCCTCGAAATTGTCGGCTTCGAGCAGCGCCAGAATCATGCGATGGACCTTTTCGCTGATCTCGTCGTTGTCTTCGCCAAAACGGATCAGCTCGGCGAGCTTGGCTTCGAGCTGGCGGATTTTCTCGCGCAGGGCGTGCAGTTGCCGCTCGGTCAGCGAGATGGTCTCGCCGTTGTGCGGATGGACCGCGTTGAGCGAACTGAGCAGGTGGCTGTTGTCCTCGAAGAAATCGGGGTTCTCGTGCAGGTAGCGGACAACGTCGTCGGTGTTCATGCTTGAGTGTCTCCTGCCGTCGAGGTGACGGCGCAATCAGTCGATGTCGATTTCGGCGTCGAAGACGCGCACCGCCGGCCCAGTCATCAGCACCGCCGTGCCGGGACCGTCCCACGCAATCTGCAAACGTCCACCGCGGGTGTCAACCGCCACCGGGCTGACCAGCACATCGCGCAGCACCCCCGCCACCACCGCCGCGCAGGCGCCGGTGCCGCAGGCCAGGGTTTCGCCCGCGCCGCGCTCGAACACCCGCAGGCGGATGTGATGGGCGTCGATCACCTGCATGAAGCCGGCGTTCACTCGCGCCGGAAAACGCGGGTGCGATTCGATTTCCGGCCCCTGGCTGTCCACTGGCGCGGCGTCCACGTCGGCCACCACCTGCACCGCGTGGGGGTTGCCCATGCTCACCGCGGTGATCGCCAACGTCGCCCCGCCCACCGCCAGCGGCTGCACCACCGCGTCGCTGTCGGAGACGAACGGGATGCGCGCGGGGTCGAGCGCCGGCACCCCCATGTCGACCGTCACCTGACCATCGGCTTCGAGCCTTGGCGCGATGATGCCGCTGCGCGTCTCGACGCGGATCGCGGCCTTGTCGGTGAGCCGGTGGTCATGCACAAAGCGCACGAAGCAGCGCGCGCCATTGCCGCACTGCTCGACCTCGCCGCCGTCGGCGTTGAAGATGCGGTAGCCAAAATCGACGTCCGGCCGGGTCGCCGGGTCGACCACCAGCAACTGGTCGCAGCCGACCCCGAAGTGGCGGTCGGCCAGAAAGCGGACCCGCTCGGCGGTCAGTTCGATGGGCGCGGCGGTGGCGTCGATGACCACGAAGTCATTGCCCAGTCCGTGCATTTTGGTAAAGCGCAATCGCATGCGGGGGTGCCCGGTGAAGTGCGTGTGAAGCCAATACCGCCGGATTGTCCCGCAGCGGCCGTGGCGCGTCCACTGCCATGCCCGGTGCGTGCCGGCGCCCAGCCTGCGACAATACGCTCACGACCCCAGCCAGAGTGAGTCCGCCATGTCTTCAGCGCCCCGCCGCAATCTCGTCTTCCCCGCCCTGATGCTGCTCGCCGGCGGGATGTGCCTGATGATCGGCGCGCTGCTCAGCGCCGGCGTGGGGGCGCACCTGCACCCACTGCTGGCCAGCGACGGCGCCGGCATCGTGGCGCTGGTGTCGGGGGTCGCGCTGATCGGCAGCGCTTCGTTTCCGCTGGTGTTCGCACGGCTGACGGCGCGCGACGCCGCCCAGGACGGCGATCAGTAAAAGCGCGGCTCGCCCTCGGGGCGGGTCTTGAAGCGCTTGTGCACCCAGTAGTACTGCTCGGGCATCTCGCGTACGCGGGCTTCGATGTCGGCGTTCATGCGGGCCACGTCGGCGGTCACGTCGCCACTCGGAAAATCCGTCCAGGGCGCACCGAGCGTCACTTCATAGCCCTGCCCGCCAGGCAGCATGCGGGTGGTGCAGGTCACCACCGCCGCGCCGGCCATCTTGGCGAAGCGCGGCAGGCCGGTGATGCTGGCGGTCTGGATGCCGAAAAAGGGCACGAAGATCGACTCCTTGGGGCCATGGTCCATGTCCGGCAGGTAGTAGAACGGCCGTCCTTCCTTGAGCGCGCGCACCGTGCTGCGAATGCTTTCATGGCGCGCCAGCAGGCGCTGGTCGCCAAAGCGGCTGCGGCCATGGTAGAGCCAGCGGTCGACCACCTTGTTGCGCTGGCGGGCGTAGATGCTGACGAAGTCGCACTCCATCGACAGGCGCGAGCCGCCCATGTCGAGCCCGACGAAATGCGGCGCCATCACGATCACCGGCGTGCCGGCCTCGAGCAGGGCCTTCATCTGCGCCACTCCGCTCACCCGGATCAGCCGCTCCAGCCGCTCACGAGACCCCCACCAGAGCAGCCCGCGCTCCAGCAGGCTGCGCCCGATGAGCCTGAAGTGGGCACGCGCCACGCGCCCGCGCTCGCCCGCCGACCACTCGGGAAAGCAGCGCCGCAGATTGGTGTGCACCACCTTGCGACGCGGCCAGATGAGGACGTAGAGCAGCAGCCCGAGCGCCTCGCCGATCCGCGACAACACCCCCAGCGGCAACCAGTGCAAGGCCCACAGCAAGGCGATGAACAGACGGCTCATGCCTCGGACTCCGGCGGCGGCGCGCCGCGCGGGCGGCGATAGCGGTGGTAACCCCACAGATATTGGGTCGGGCAGGCGCGGATCAGGTCCTCCATGGCCCGGTTGATCGCGATCACCCGCGCGGCGGTGTCGCCCTCGATGGGATGCCCGGGCAACATGAAGCGCAGGTGGTAGCCGCGGCCCGCCGGCAGGCGCTCGGCCCAGGCGCAGATCACGCGCACGTCGCGCACTTCGGTGAGCCGCGCGGCGAGGGTCATGGTCCACGCCGGGCGGTCGAAAAACGGCGCCCACATGCCCTCGCCGATGTCGGGGGTCTGGTCCGGCAGCATGCCGATCGCCTCGTGACGACGCAGGGTCTTGATGAGGCGACGCACCCCGCTCACGTCGGCCGGCGCAATGCTCTGCCCGGCGCGCTGGCGGCCGGTGGCGATCAGCGGCTGGAGCGCGGGGTGATTGGGCGGGCGATAGAGCACCGTGATCGGCGCATGCGCGGCGTAGTACTGGGAGGTGATTTCAAAGCATCCCAGATGGGGGGTCAGGAACAGGATGCCGGCCCCGTCGGCATGCGCGGCCTCGACCACACCCCAACCGCTGACCTTGACCACCTGGCTGACCACCTCGTGATGCGGGCGCAGCAAAATCCACGGCAACTCGAAGGCCTGCTTGCCGGTCTCGCCGATCACCTGATGGCGCAGCGCACGCTTGACCGGCCCCATCGCCTGCGCGAGATTGCAGCGCAGTCGCTCGCGGTACTTGGCCGACGCCGCGTAGGTGATCCAGCCCGCCAGCACACCCAGACGGTGCACGACAGACAAGGGCAGCGATGCCACGACACGGAACAGGAGTTGAGCCAGCACGTGGCGTTTATACCCGATGTACGCGCACCGCGCCGCAATTTTGCATCGCGCGGAGAAATGCCTATAATCCGCAGCTACCGCCGAGTTAAAGACAACTTGCAGGGCGGCCGGCTGGGTTCCAGCCAAATACTGCTAAAGCGTCGCCGCTCGACCCAAGTCCCCGGAGCCGGCCTCGCCGACGATCCCGGGGATTTTTGTTTTGGAGCGCACCGTTCATGGCCACTGAATTCCTCTTCACTTCGGAATCCGTCTCCGAAGGCCACCCCGACAAGGTCGCCGACCAGGTGTCGGACAGCATCCTCGACGCCATCCTGGCTCAGGACCCGACCGGCCGCGTCGCCTGCGAGACGCTGGTGTCCACCGGCCTGGTGGTCATCTCCGGCGAGATCACCACCCACGCCCACATCAACTACCGCGAAGTGGCGCAGGAGACCATCCGCCGGATCGGCTACAACGACTCCGACATCGGCTTCGACTACAAATCCTGCGCCATCCTCACCGCCATCAACCGCCAGTCCGCCGACATCGCGCAGGGCGTGAACGAGGGCGAAGGGCTGGACCTCGACCAGGGCGCCGGCGATCAGGGCCTGATGTTCGG
>JAGRFO010000119.1 GCA_020446005.1 Rhodocyclaceae bacterium
GTGTAGTGCAGGTGGTGCGGACCCGCCCACATGTAGGTGAAGATCAGCGCCCAGAAGTGCACCACCGACAGGCGATAGGAGTAGACCGGGCGATCGGCCTGCTTCGGCACAAAGTAGTACATGATGCCGAGGAAGGCCGCGGTCAGGAAAAAGCCCACCGCGTTGTGCCCGTACCACCACTGGATCATCGCGTCCTGAACACCGGCATAGGCGGAGTAGGACTTGGTCAGCGAGACCGGGATTTCAGCGCTGTTGACAATGTGCAGCACCGCCACCGCAATGATGAAGGCGCCGTAGAACCAGTTGGCCACATAGATGTGCGAGGTCTTGCGCGTACCGACCGTCCCGAAGAAGACGATCGCGTAGGCCACCCACACCACGGTGATCAGCAGGTCAATCGGCCACTCCAGTTCGGCATATTCCTTACCGGTGGTGATCCCCAGCGGAAGGGTGATCGCCGCGAGCAGGATGATCAGCTGCCAACCCCAGAAGGTGAAGGCCGCCAAGCCGGGCGCGAACAGGCGCGTATGACAGGTCCGCTGTACCACGTAGTACGACGTGGCAAAAAGCGCACAGCCACCAAACGCAAAGATCACCGCGTTGGTGTGCAGCGGGCGCAGTCGGCCGAAATGGAGCCATTCGCCTAAGTTCAGTTCGGGCCAGACAAGCTGCGCGGCAATGATGACGCCGACCAGCATGCCCACGATCCCCCACACCACCGTCATGATGGCGAACTGGCGCACGACTTTATAGTTGTAAGTCGCTTGCGATTGCATGTGATTCACCCCTTTGAATTAAAACCTTGCAAAACTTTATGACACTCCGGCCCATTGCCGGAACGATCCGGACGAAGGATACCTGTGACGCGCAGAGCCCTTTTGATGCAAATCAATATTGTGTTGCGCCGCACGATGGGCCGCACCGAGCATTGTGCTTGATTTGGAGCAATCGGGGACAAAAAAAAGGGTGCGCATACACGCACCCCCAACCCCAACAGAGAGACTTGAATCCTGCCAATGAAGCCCGCCGGGCCCGGAGGCGCGACACACTTCAAAAACCATGAGCCGAGTATGCCTTTGCACCAAGGCGAGCGATTGACATGCATCAATCTCTCCAAGATATATTTTATTCATTCAATATCAGCCGCTTAGCTTTCATCCGAAGGTGTTTTCGCAGTTTCTTTCGGCGATCTGTCCGACCCTGCATCCGGCCGGTCGTCATCCATCAACATGCGGTAGGCGGGCCCTTCCATATCGTCGAACTGCCCGCTGCGCACCGACCACCAGAACAGGAATCCGATGACGAACACCAGCACGATCGATAGCGGAATGAGCAGATAGAGGCTTTCCATAAGCGGCTTCAGTGACGCGCATTCATGCGCTGCAAACGCAATGCGTTGAGGACCACCAGCAGCGAGCTGGCCGACATGCCAATCCCCGCCATCCACGGGGTCACCCACCCCGTCATGGCCAGCGGGATGGCACAGATATTGTAGCCAAAGGCCCAGAACAGATTCTGCCGGATCACGGCGAGGGTCTTGCGGGCCAGCACCAGACCGTCCGACAGAGCGCCCAGCTTGCCGCCCAGCAGCACCACGTCGGCCTGCGTCCGCGCCAGTTCGGTGCCCTCGCCCATCGCCACCGACACATGCGCCTGGGCCAGCACCGGCGCATCGTTCACGCCGTCGCCCACCATGGCCACCACCCGCCCGGCGCGCTGCAAGGCTTCGATCGCATCGTGCTTGCCTTGCGGCGACAAGCCGCCATGCGCATCGTCCACCGCCAGCGAGCCGGCAAACGCCTGCACCGTGTCGACCGCATCACCACTCAGGATGCCGACCTGGATGCCGCCCGCGCGCAAATCGGCCAGTACCGCCGCCGCATCATCGCGCGCCGCGTCGGCAAAGCGGAACGCGGCCAGCCAGACGCCCTGGCGCGCCAGATACACCTGTGTGTGCATGGGATTGACCTGAGCACCGAGCGCCGCCGGCGGGGGCGTCCCCACCAGTTGTGCGACAAACGCTTCATTACCGATCCGGTAAGACGTGCCGTCGACGACCCCCGCCACGCCCTGCCCGGTATGCGCCACCACCGACTCACCGTGCTGCTTGACCGACCCGGCGGCCTCGCGCAAGCCGGTCGCGATGGCGTGCTCCGAGCCCTGCTCCAGCGCCGCGGCAATCGCCGTCACCTGCGCCGCCGCGCCGGGCTCGACCGGCGTCACCTCGACCAGCCGCAACGCCCCCGCGGTGAGCGTGCCGGTTTTGTCGAACATGAAGGTATCGGCCCGCGCCAGCGTCTCGATGGCATGGCCGCGGGTCACCAGTACGCCGGCGCGGGCGAGCCGGTCGGAGGCCACCGTGAGCGCCGCCGGGGTGGCCAGCGACAAGGCGCACGGACAACTCACCACCAGCACCGAGACGAACACCCACAGCGCGCGAGCCGGATCAACCAGATACCAGCCCACCCCCGCCACCACCGCCAGCACGATCAGCGCCGCGATGAACCAGCCCGCCACCCGATCGGCCTGATGCACCAGCGCCGGCTTCTCGGTGGCGGCGCGTTCCATCAGCCGCATCACCGCCGCCAACCGGGTCGCGTCGCCGGTCTGCTGCACCTCGACGACCAGCGGACTCGATACGTTGAGGCTCCCCCCCGTCACCGGCGCGCCGCAGCTTTTGGGCACGGGCCGACTCTCGCCGGTGAGCAGCGATTCATCCGCCGCGCTGACCCCGTCGACCACCACCCCGTCGGCCGGGATCGCCTCGCCCGGCTTGACCCGCACCCGGTCGCCCGGCACCAGCGTCGACACCGGCACCCGCAGGTCCTCGCCACCATCCACCAACTTGTGAGCGAAAGCCGGGATCACCTTGCCGAGCGACTCCACCCCGCGCACCGCGCGCTGGCGGGCCAGCATTTCGAGGTAACGGCCGCACAACAAAAAGAAAACGAACATCGCCACGGAGTCGAAATAGACCTCCCCCGAAGCGGTCAAAGTCGCCCAGCAACTGGCCGCGAAGGCACTCCCGACGCCGAGCGCCACCGGCACATCCATGCCCAGCCGGCGCAGGCGGATGTCGCGCCACGCCCGCTGAAAGAAAGGCGCGGCCGAATACAGCACCACTGGCAAGGTCAAGATGAAGCTCGCCCAGCGCAACAACTGGCCGATGTCGGCGCGCATGTCGCCATCGCCGGCGATGTACCCCGGGATGGCGTACATCATCACCTGCATCATGCCGAACCCGGCCACGAACAGCCGCCACAGCGCGGTACGACGCTCGCGCTTGGCAATCTGCTCCGATTTGGTTTCGTCGTACGGGTAGGCCTGATAACCGATCGCCTGGATCGCCGCGAGAATGTCCGACAGCTGCACCTGACGCGCATCCCAGCGCACCCGCGCGCGCCGGGTGGCGTAATTGATGCTGATGCCCAGCACGCCGGGCAATCGCGCCACATGCTGTTCGTTCAGCCACACGCAGGCCGAGCAGGTGATCCCCTCCAGAATCAGCGCCGCCTCGCGGCCATGCTCGTCAAGCGGCCGGACAAAACTCTTCTGGAAGTCCGGATGGTCGAACAGCCCGAGCTCGTCCAGCGCCGTCGGCAGCGCCTCCTTGCGCGACTCGGGCATCGCATCGCGGTGGCGGTAATACTCGGTCAACCCGTTGTCGACAATCGCCTGAGCCACCGCCTCGCAACCAGCGCAGCACATCGCCCGCGGCGCGCCGCCGACCGAGACCACAAAGCGGGCGCCCTCCGGCACCGGCAATCCGCAGTGATAACAGCCCGACTCAAGCACGCCCGGCGGGGTCAGGGACTCAGACAAAGACACCTCAAAACAAAGTGACGGCGCGCCACGCGCGCCAACCCGAGCCTTGTATCACACTTGCCGCCGCTGTTACTTCGCCGCCATGCGGATCGCGCCGTCCAGGCGAATCACCTCACCGTTCAAATAAGCATTCTCGACGATATGCCGCACCAGCGCCGCATACTCCGCCGGCCGCCCCATGCGCGACGGAAACGGCACCATCGCGCCCAGCGCCGCCTGCACCTCATCCGGCATGCCCATCAGCATCGGCGTCTCCATGATCCCCGGCGCAATCGCCATCACCCGAATTCCCGAGCGCGCCAACTCGCGCGCCAGCGGCAGCGTCATCGCCACCACCCCGCCCTTCGACGCCGCATAGGCCGCCTGTCCGACCTGACCATCAAACGCCGCCACCGACGCCGTATTGACCACCACCCCGCGCTCGCCCTGCGCATTGGGCGCATTGCCGGCCATCGCCGCCACGGCCAGTCGCAGCATGTTGAAACTGCCGACCAGATTGATCGACACCACCCGCGCAAACGACTCCAGACCATGCGGCCCGTCGCGCCCGAGCACCTTCTCCGCCGGCGCCACCCCGGCACAATTGACCAACCCATGCACCGCGCCAAAGGCCTGCACCGCCGCCGCAATCACCGCCCGCGCCGACGCCTCCTGGGTCACATCGGTACGCACAAACACCGCCTTCGCCCCCAACTCCGCCGCCAGTGCCTCACCAGCGTCGACATTCACATCCGCCAGCACCACCCGGCCCTGCGCCCCCACCACCATCCGCGCCGTCGCCGCCCCCAACCCCGACCCGCCGCCGGTGACTACAAACACGCTCCCCTTCAGATCCATGCCGCCTCCCTTTTTTCGCCAACCCAACCAGATGCCGCATAGTTTACGTTCACGTCAACGACAAAACCACTCGCCGCGCAGGCAACTGAGCGCTCCGTGTGCCGGGAAATTTAGAGTCCCAATGAAAAAGGTCCGGCAGGTTTCCCTGCCGGACCGGATTCGGTCGCCACCCGAAGGTGACACCTTATTGTAGCAACGGCTCTCACCCCGGAAAGCTACATGGGGCTATTCTACGCACTCTGGATAAAAAACCGCAAATCATGAGTGCAAAATACACCATTGGCCTAGACATCGGCATCGCATCCGTCGGCTGGTGCGTTCTTGGCGAATCACACATCATCGACTTGGGCGTGCGCGCCTTCGACAAAGCTGAAACGGCCAAGGAAGGAGAATCGCTGAACCTCGCCCGACGCAATGCTCGCCTGATGCGCCGTCGCTTGTTCCGGCGGGCATGGCGGTTGAAGAAGCTGGCCCGCCTACTGAAAAATGAAGGCTTGGTCGCCGATACCAAGGCATTCCAGCCCGAGCACACTTTCACCCGACCGCTCTGGCAATTGCGCGTCGATGGCCTCGACCGCCGCCTGAACGACGAAGAGTGGGCACGTGTCATCTACCATCTCTGCAAACACCGGGGCTTTCACTGGATCAGCCGCGCCGAAGCAAAGCAAGCCGAGGGCGACAGCAAGAGCGAAGGCGGCAAGGTCAAACAGGGGCTCGCTGGTACAGCCAAGCTGATGATGGAAAAAGGCTATCGCAGCGCGGCCGAAATGGTATTGGGCGAATTTCCGGATGCTCAACGCAACAAGCAAGGCGAATACACCAAAGCCCTTTCACGAGAGGTACTCGCCAAAGAATTGACCCTGCTCTTCGAAAAGCAAAGAGAGTTCGGCAACCCCCACGCATCAAGTGCGCTGCGCACCGCCATCCTCGGCAACGGCGACAAGAAGAGCGGATTGTTCTGGCTGCAGAAACCCGCTCTCGCCGGTGCCGACCTGCTCAAGATGCTCGGCACCTGCACCTTCGAGAAAGGCGAATACCGCGCCCCCAAAGCCAGCTTCACTGCCGAACGCCACGTCTGGCTGACGCGCCTGAACAACCTGCGCATCGTCACCGACGGCGTCACCCGCCCACTGACCGAACAGGAACGCCAACTCTGCCTGCCCTTGCCTTACCAACAAGCCGGCGACCTGACCTACAAGCAACTCGGCACAGCGCTGACCAACGCCGGGCTGCTGGAAGCCGGCAGCTTCAAATTCACCGGTCTCGCCTACCCCACTGAGGCACAGAAAGCCGGAGGCAAGACCAAAGATCCGGAATCCGCCACCCTGATCAAAATCCCGGCCTGGCAGGAAGTGCGCCAAACGCTGACCAAGGCCGGCCTCGACGACGAGTGGAAAAAGCTCTCGGGCGATGCGCTCTGCAGTCAACCGGAAATCTTCGACCAAATTGCCTGGGTGCTCAGCGTCTACAAGGACGACGCCGAAGTCCGCGCCGAACTCGCCAAGCTGTCGCTCCCCAACCGCGACGCGCTCATCGACGCCCTGCTCAACATCCGTTTCGACAAATTCCACGCCCTGTCGCTGAAAGCCCTGCGCGCCATTGTCCCGCCAATGGAAAAGGGGTTGCGCTACGACGAGGCCTGCGTTGAGGCCGGCTATCACCACAGCCAACTATTCAGCTCCGCTGACGATAAGGAACTTTACCTTCCACCGTTTTATGAACAGGCTCGCGGCCACAAGCGCGGCGAGGAAGGCAAGATGCTCTTCAGCAAACGACTTGAGGAAGAGATTACCGGTGGTATTCCCCGCAATCCCGTTGTCCTGCGCTCGCTGAACCAAGCGCGCAAGGTGGTGAATGCCATCATCCGCAAACAAAAATGCTCTCCGACAGCGGTCCACATCGAAATGGCCCGCGATCTCTCGCGCCCCCTAGACGAGCGCAACAAGATCAAGAAGGAGCAGGACGAATACCAGTCACGCAATCAACGTGATCGAGAGATGTTCATCGAACAGTTCGGTCAGCCCCCAAAAGGCGGTGAATTTGAGAAATTCCGGCTTTACCGGGAACAACTTGGCAAATGCCCATATTCATTGGCGGCCATCGACCTTGAACGCCTGTTGGAGCCCGGTTACGTTGAAATTGACCATGCCCTCCCCTATTCGAGGAGTTTTGACGACAGCAAGAACAACAAGGTACTGGTATTTGCCAACGAAAACCGCAACAAAGGCAACTACACCCCTTATGAGTATTTGAATGGCGCGGCAAACAGTGAACGCTGGCAACGTTTTACGGCCTTTGTCGAAGGCACCAAGTCCTACCGTCTGGCCAAACGCACCCGCCTGCTGCGCAAGGATTTTGGCAAAAAGGAAGCGGAAGAATTCAAAGCGCGAAATCTCAGTGACACCCGCTACATCTGCAGGTTTTTCAAGAACTATGTCGAGCGTTACTTGAAACTGGCCGACGGAAGCCATGACAAGCAATGCGTTGTCCTAAGCGGCCAACTGACCAGCTTCCTACGCGCGCGCTGGGGATTGCTCAAAATTCGTTCCGACAGCGACCGCCACCACGCGCTCGACGCTGCCGTTGTCGCGGCTTGCAGTCGCAGCATGGTGCAGCGCTTGTCCAACTACTCGCGTACCCGCGAATTGGAACATGTACGGGATGGCATCGCGAATATCCAAACCGGGGATATCGTTAATCCGGCCATGCACCGGCAACTGCACGAACACTTTCCCGATCCGTGGCCGTACTTTCGCAATGAACTCAAAGCGCGGTTAGAAATCGATTCGCCGGAACGGTTGCGCGAGGAACTGTCTGTTCTGGGCAGCTACAGCGAGGAAGAACTCGTGGCCCTGCAACCTTTGTTCGTTTCTCGTGCAGTACAACGCCGAGGCAGCGGAGCTATCCATGAGGAAACCATTCGTTCATCCAAGCGCATTGCCGATAAGAAAAGCCATGTAAGAGTCTCGCTTCAAAAACTCAAGTTGGCTTCGCTATCCAACATCGTAGGCGCTGAAGATCCGCGAAACGCCTCGCTGATCGATCTGCTGCAAAAACGCTTGATCGAATTCAACGACGATGGAAAACGTGCTTTTGCCGAGCCCATTTTCAAACCTTCCCGCGACAGCGACGGGCCGCAGGTCAAAACCGTCAAACTAATTTCAACTCAAAAAGGGGGGATGAAAGTTCGCGGGGGAGTCGCTGAGCTTGGCGACATGCTTCACGTAGACGTGTTTCGCGACGGCAAGCGGATTCTGATCGAACCGGCCTACATGGCCCACAACTCCGTCCGAATCGCTCCTAGCTCTATCCCTGACAGTGCAGAGTTTCTGTTCTCACTGACCAAAAACGATTTAGTAGCCGTTACGCTCGGGGATATCACCTATCAAGGGTATTTTGTCATGTACGAAAGCGACGGCCGTTTAACTCTTCGTGCCCACGACCAGCCCAAGCCGGACAAAGACTATTTCCGGAAATCTGTTGCGAGCGCAAAGCGAATCCAGAAATTCCACGTCGACACCCTCGGCAACATCTACCCCGCCCCGCCGGAGAAACGTCGTGGGCTGGCGTAGTGTGATGATCTCCCGACCGGCCAAGCTGCGCCGGGAGCATTTTTCCCTGGCCATCGAGCAGGAACAGACTGCCTTCGTCCCCTTCGAGGACATCGCCATCATTGTCCTCAACCACCGCGAAATCCAGCTGACGCACCCGGTCCTCTCGGCCTGCGCCGACTACGGCATCGGTCTCTACGCCACCGGCGACAACCACCAGCCCAATGGCGTCTTCCTGCCGTTTCTCGCCCATTCCCGCACCACGCGCCTGATGCGCAAACAGATGGATATTCCCCGTCCCCTCGCCAAGCAGGCCTGGGCCAACATCGTTCGGCGCAAGATCGAAAACCAGTCCGCCGTACTGCGTTTTTGCGCGAAAAACGGGGTTGACCGTATGGATTCCTACGCCCGGCGCGTGCGTTCGGGCGACACCGAAAACCTCGAAGGTCAGGCCGCCGCTTTCTATTTCACCCAACTCTTCGGCCAGGGTTTTTATCGCACCGCAGACCACTGGACCAATGCCGCGCTCGACTATGGCTATGCGGTCCTGCGCGGCGCCATTGCCCGTGGACTGGTCGCCCACGGCATGCACCCGCCCATCGGCCTCTTCCATGCCAGCGAGCAAAACGCCTTCAATCTGGCCGACGACCTGATCGAACCCTTCCGCCCCCTGATCGACCTGCACGTCGCCAAAAACCCGGCGTTCACCGAAGGCGATCTCAGCCCGCAGGACAAGGCCGAACTGGTTGCCTTGCTCAACGTTGATGTCGGCATGCCGCAAGGCAAGATGTCCGCGCTATCCGCCATCGAATACGCCGTCGAGAGCCTTGCCCGGCTCTTCGAAGAGGGCAACAGCGAACTTGAACTTCCAGCCTTGATTGGCTTGCGGGCGCATCGGCTGGAATGCTGAGGCATGGGACTGGAGACACGGCGCTTCATGCGACTCATCGTCTTCTTCGACCTACCCATGGTCACCAAAACCGAAAAGCGCGCCTACGTCCAGTTCCGCCGTTTCCTGCTCAATGACGGCTACGACATGATCCAGTGGTCCGTGTACGCCCGCTTGCTGAACGGCAGCGATGACCACGAAAAACACCTCAAACGCCTGATCGACAGCCTCCCGCCCGCCGGCTCCATCCGCTGCATGAGTGTTACGGAAAAGCAATTCACCGGCATTCGCCTTCTGGTGGGGATGCCACTTTTTCAGGAAAAAAAGGTTCCAGCGAACCAGATGTTGCTGTTCTGATCCCGAAATTCCACAAAAAAATTTCCCGCCCGGCTACGCCGGGCGGGAAATGGGATATCGCCAGATTGTAGCTTTCCGGGGTGAGA
>JAGRFO010000120.1:0-785 GCA_020446005.1 Rhodocyclaceae bacterium
GTGGCGATCAGCCGGTGGTCGACCACCCGCGGCGCGCCACCGAAGACCGAGTCGGCAAAGGCTCGTCCTTCGGCAATCGCCACCGGGGTGAGCGCCGCGCGGTCGGTGACGTCACCCACCGCGTAGATGCTCGGCACGGTGGTGCGTGAATCGGGGCTGACACGGATCGCGCCGCTTTTAGCGTCGATCTCGACCCCGACGGCTTCCAGCCCCAGCCCGGCGGTGTTGGGGCGTCGGCCCAGCGCGCTGAGCACCACGTCGGCTTCGATCACGCGGCCGTCCCGGGCATGGCAGCGAATCGCGTTGGCGCTGCGTTCGAGGCGTTCCGGCTCGAAGCCCGGGCACACCTTGATGCCGCGCTCGTGCATGGCGGTGGCTAGTCGGCCACGGATGTCGTCGTCAAAGCCGCGCAGGGGCAGCTCGGCGCGGTAGGCCAGCGACACCGTGCTGCCCAGCCCCGCGAAAATGCCGGCGAATTCGACCGCGATGTAGCCGGCGCCCAGCACCAGCAAGCGCCGCGGCAGGCTGGTCAGGTCGAGCAGTTCGTTGGATGAAATCGCCAGATCGAGGCCGTCGATGGGCGGGTGGCTGGGCGCGCCGCCGGTGGCGATGAGGAGGTGGCCGGCGCTGACCCGCCGACCGCCGACCTCGACGGTGTGGGCGTCGATGATGCGCGTCTGCCCTTCGATCAGGGTCACGCCACTGTCGGCGAGCATCTTGCGGTAGATGCCTTCGAGGCGCGCGGTTTCGGCGTTCTTGGCGGCGGTGAGCGCGGCGAGGTCGAA
>JAGRFO010000120.1:886-4854 GCA_020446005.1 Rhodocyclaceae bacterium
TCACGCAGGTGCCGCCGACCCGGTCGCCCTCGCAGATGGCGACGCGCGCGCCATGCGCCGCGGCCCGCCGGCTGGCGGCGACTCCGCCGGAGCCGGCGCCGATGGTGAGCAGATCGAAATCAAAAGACGGCATGGGGCGCTCCCGGGGACGTGGTATGCGCCGAGTGTAGCAGCCGACCGGGCCGGCCGCGTGCTGGCGGACGGGCCGCGATCAGGCCGCCGCCGGGGTGCGCAGCAGGCCTTCGGTGGTGATGAAGCGGATGATCTCTTCGAGCCCCTGGGCGGACTTGAGGTTGCTGAAAACCACGGGTCGCGCGCCGCGCATCGTTTGGGCGTCGCGCGCCATCCAGTCCAGATCGGCGCCGACCAGCGGGGCGAGGTCGATCTTGTTGATCACCAGCAGGTCGCTCTTGGCGATGCCGGGGCCGCCCTTGCGCGGGATGTGGTCGCCGGCGGAGGCGTCGATCATATACAGCGTCAGGTCCGCCAGCTCGGGCGAAAAGGAGGCCGCCAGATTGTCGCCGCCGGCTTCGAGGAACACGATCTCCAGCCCCGCAAAGCGCTGGCTGAGGCGGTCGATCGCTTCGAGGTTGATCGAGGTGTCCTCGCGGATCGCGGTGTGCGGGCAGGCGCCGGTTTCCACGCCGATGATGCGCTCCGGCGCGAGCGCCTCGTGGCGCACCAGAAACTCGGCGTCGGCGGCGGTGTAGATGTCGTTGGTGACCACGGCGATGCTGTAACGCTCGCGCAGCGCGCGGCACAGGGCCAGCGTGAGGGCGGTCTTGCCGGCGCCGACCGGGCCGCCGATGCCGACCCGAAGCGGTGCGGTGAGGGGCGATGTCATGCGTTGTTGCGAAATTCGTGAATGCGCGGGCTGCGTCGTCCGCAGGGGGCGCTGTCGTGGTGGCGGCCATGGTTGTGGAGGGTGGCCAGCTCGGGTTCGAACGGCGCGTCGAGGTGGCGCACCATGTAGCCCAGCCCGAGCAGCCAGTCTTCCTGCGCCTCGTCGGCCGCCAGTCGCAGCCAGCCGCCGCGCATGTTGCTGCCGAACTGCGCCGTGACCTGACGGACGCCGAGGTGGAAGGCCGCGCGGGTGAGGTCGAGTGCATTCTCGCACTGCACCTCCATCAGCGCCTCGGGCGCGGCGACCACTTCGACGATGTCGCCGGCGCTGGTGAGCAGGCGCTGGCCGCCGCGCAGCACCGTCCCGCGTGGCAGGAACAGGCCGGCGTCTTCACCGCTGTCGAGAGTGGTGCGCAGGCGGCTGCGGGTGCGCAGGTCGAAACTGAGGGTGAGCGTGTGGGTGGCGTCGTCGGGGCCGGAGTAGAGATGTTCGATCAAGAGCATGGGCGGTCCTTCGGATCGGGCAGGCGTGTGGCGTATCGGCGCACGCATATGCGCCTTGGCTTTGCAACAAGCGGGCCAGTTTTCTGAAGGTGTGGCTGTGGGGCCAAAATGCATTGGCCATGCGGCACCACGCTGGTGCGCCGCTGCTTTGGGGGTCAGGCAATGCACTCTTGTGGCGCTTTGCGCTGAGGAGTGCGCGTTATTGGTGCGTCATGAGGGTCGGCTCAGCCGCGCGGATGGTGCTGGGCGTGCAGTTGCTTGAGCCGCGCGCGGGCCACGTGGGTGTAGATCTGGGTGGTCGAGATGTCGGCGTGGCCGAGCAGCAGTTGCACCACCCGCAGGTCGGCGCCGTGATTGAGCAGATGGGTGGCGAAGGCGTGGCGCAGGGTGTGCGGCGACAGGGCTGCGCTGGCGATGCCGGCGTGCGCGCCGTAGCGTTTGATGAGCCGCCAGAACATCTGACGGCTCATTGCCGCGCCGCGTCGGGTGACGAACACCGCGTCGCTCTGGCGGCCGGCGAGGATCGCGCCGCGCGCGGCGCGCAGGTAGTCGGTGAGCCAGTCGCTGGCCTGCGCGCCGATCGGCACCAGCCGCTCCTTGTCGCCCTTGCCGACCACCCGCAGCACGCCGTCGTTGAGGCTGATCTCGAAACGTCGCAGGCCGACCAGCTCCGACACCCGCAGGCCGGTGGCGTAGAGCAGTTCGAGCATCGCCTTGTCGCGCAGGCCCAGCGGGGTGTCGATGTCCGGCGCATCGAGCAGGGCGTCGACCGCGGCCTCGGTCAGGGTCGTCGGAAAGCGCGGCGCGGGCATGGGCGGATCGAGCGTTGCGCTGGGGTCGGCGGCGATCCGCCCGTCGCGCAGCAGGCGCTGGAAGTAGCGTCGCCAGGCGCTGAGCAGGCGGCGCTGGCTGGCCGGTTTGGCGCGCTGGCTGAACTCGGCGAGGTAGGCCTGCAGGTGTGCGCTGGTGGCGGCGGACGGTGCGCAGCCGGCGTGTGCGTGCAGCCAGCGGGCGAAGCCGGCGAGGTCGCGGCGGTAGGCGTCGAGGGTGTTGCGCGCCAGCCCGTCTTCGAGCCACAGCCCGTCGCAGAAAGCGTCGATCTCGGCGGCGGTGGCCGGGGCGAGCGGGCTCAGCGCCGCGCTTCGTGCGCCAGCAGCCATCGCTTGGTGTCGAGCAGGAAACCGTCGCGGGCATGGGCGAAGCCGCCGAGCGCGGCCTGTGCGACGACGCGGTGGCAGGGCACCACCACCGGAAACGGGTTGGCCCCGCAGGCCTGGCCGACTGCCCGCGCGGCACTGGCCAGCTCGGTCGCCAACGCGCCGTATGCGCGCACCTTGCCGCAGGGAATGGCGCGGATGGCGGCCCACACGCGGCGCTGGAAAACGGTGCCGGCGGGTTTGAGCGGCAGGTCGAAGCGCGTGCGGGGATCGTCCAGATACGCGCCAAGCTGCTCGGCCGCGCGCTGCGCCAGCGCGTTGCGCGGTGCTTTCGCCGGCGTGCCGGGCGGCAGGAAGGCGATTTGATCGAGCACGTCGTCGTCGATGCGTACGCCCAGCGCGCCAAAGGGCGCGGCGATGATGGTGTCGAAGGCGTGTGCGCTCACGGCACTGGGCCGCCGATCACCGGTGCGTGCTCGCCTATGCGGCCGTACGCGTCGAACCTGACGCCGGCGCACTGGGCGGCTCGCCAGGCGGTCATGGTTGGTCTGCGCATGGCCGTCGCCCCTGAACAGTCAGCGCCGGGTCTGGCCGTCGCCGAACACGATCCATTTCTGGCTGGTGAGCCCCTCCAGCCCCACCGGGCCGCGGGCGTGAATCTTGTCGGTGGAGATGCCGATCTCCGCGCCCAGCCCGTACTCGAAGCCGTCGGCGAAGCGGGTCGAGGCGTTGATCATCACCGAGGCGGAGTCGACCTCGCGCAGGAAACGCATTGCCGCACTGTAATTTTCGCTGACGATGCTCTCGGTGTGGCCGGAGCTGTAGGTGTTGATGTGGGCGATGGCGGCGTCGAGGTCGGCGACCACCTTGACCGCGATGATCGGGGNNNNTCTCCTGCGCGGCGTGGAGGTGCGCGGGGTCGATGCCGGCGTCGCGCAGGATCGCCAGGCTGCGTTCGCAGCCGCGCAGTTCCACCCCGTGAGCGGCGAGGGCGCGGCCGATCGCCGGGAGCAGGGCGTCGGCCACCGCGGCGTCGATCAGCAGCGATTCGGCGGTGTTGCAGGTGCCGTAGCGCTGGGTTTTGGCGTTCTCGGCAATCGCCAGCGCCTTGGCGGGGTCGGCCGCGGCGTGCACGTAGACGTGGCAGTTGCCGTCGAGGTGCTTGATGACCGGCACCCGCGCCTCGCGCGAGATGCGTTCGATCAGCCCCTTGCCGCCGCGCGGCACGATCACGTCGACGTATTCGGGCCGGCTGACGAGCTGGCCGACGGCGGCGCGGTCGGTGGTCTCGATGACCTGCACCGCGGTGTCGGGCAGGCCGGCGTCGCGCAGGCCGTCGCGCACGCAGGCGGCGATCGCCTGATTGCTGCGGATGGCTTCCTTGCCGCCGCGCAGGATCGCCGCGTTGCCGGACTTGAGGCACAGCGCCGCGGCGTCGGCGGTGACGTTGGGGCGCGCTTCGTA
>JAGRFO010000121.1 GCA_020446005.1 Rhodocyclaceae bacterium
CCGCCCCACCCGCGAGGCGCTGATGACCCTGATCGACGGCTGGCATGGCGAAGGCCGCACCTGCCTGGTGGTGCTGCACGACCTCGATCTGGTGCGCCAGCGCTTCGAGTGGTGCCTGTCGGTCGATGACGGCCACGCCCAGCTCACGCCCACCGCCGAGCTGCTCGCGCTGCGCCCCACCGCCGACGGCGCGGCAGCGGCGCGGCACGCCTTTTTGCGCGACGCGCTGCGCGCATGAACTGGCTGTTCGAACCTTTCGATTTCGCCTTCATGCGAAGCGCGCTGGCGGCCTGCGTGGCGCTGTCGCTGGGCGCGGCGCCGATCGGGGTGTTCATGCTGCTGCGGCGGATGAGCCTGATGGGCGATGCGATCTCGCACGCGATCCTGCCCGGCGCGGCGCTCGGCTATCTGGCGGCCGGCATGTCGCTGGGCGCGATGACCCTCGGCGGGGTCGCCGCCGGCGTGCTGGTGGCGCTCGGGGCTGGTCTGGTGGCGCGCCGCTCGGCGCTGCGCGAGGACGCCAGCCTGGCGGCGTTCTACCTGATCTCGCTGGCCATCGGGGTACTGCTGGTGTCGCTCAAGAGCCGCAACATCGACCTGCTGCACGTGCTGTTCGGCTCGGTGCTGTCGCTCGACCGCGAGGCGCTGCTGCTGATCGCCGGCATCGCCACCGCCTCGCTGTTCGGCCTCGCCACGCTGTACCGCCCGCTGGTGATCGAATGCGCCGATCCGGACTACCTGCGTCAGGCCGGCGGGCCGGGTGCGCTGGCCCATCTCGGCTTTCTGCTGCTCGCGGTGCTCAATCTGGTGGCCGGCTTTCATGCCCTCGGCACGCTGATGGCGGTGGGCATCATGGTGCTGCCGGCGGCCAGCGCGCGGCTGCTGAGCGAACGCCTCGACAGCATGCTCGCGCTGGCGGTGGGATGCGCGCTCGCCGGCAGCATCGGCGGCCTGCTGCTGAGCTATCACCTCGACGTGCCGGCCGGGCCGGCGGTGGTGCTCTCCCTCGGCCTGATTTACATCCTGGTGCTGACGCTCGCCGCGCTGCGCCCCCGCCCCAGCCTCACGTCAGAAGTCGCCGCATGATGCTCCGCTGGCTGGTCGCGCTGCTGCTGGCAGCGTCAATGCCCCTCGCGCAGGCCGAACCGGCGCTGCGGGTGCTGACCACCTTCAGCATTCTGCAGGACTTCACCATGCAGATCGGCGGCGAGCGGGTGGCCGTGTCGACCCTGGTCGGGCCGGATGAAGACGCCCACGCCTTCGACCCGCGCGCCTCCGACATCCGTCGCCTCAAGAACACCGATGTGGTGATCCTCAACGGGCTCGGCTTCGACCCGTGGATCGCGCGCATGGTTGCCGCGGCCCGCTACCGCGGCGCGGTGGTGAGCGCATCCAGGGACATCACCCCGCTACCCGCGTCACACGCCGACGACGAGCACCCCACGGCGGGGCACCATGACGGGCATGAGCACCACCACGACGCAGACGTGGACCCCCACGCCTGGCTCGACGTGAAGAACGCGATGGCCTACGTGCGCACCATCACCGCCGCCCTCGCTGCCGCCGACCCGGCCGGCGCGGCGCACTACCAGCGCAACGCGCTGGCCTATCTCGCCCGCCTCGACGCCCTCGACGCGAAGCTCAAATCCACCTTGGCCGCCCTGCCGGCGCACCAGCGCACGGTGGTCACCCCGCACAACGCCTTCGGCTATTTCGCCCGCGCCTACGGCCTCCGCTTTCTCGCCCCGGCCGGCCTGTCCAACGAGGCCACGCCCTCGGCCGGCGCGGTCGCGGCGCTCATCGCCCAGCTGCGCCAACTCAAGGTCGAACGGGTGTTCATCGAGACCATCGCCGACGACCGCCTGATCCAGCGCATCCGCGAGGAAACCGGGGCGCGCATCGGCGGCGCGCTGCATGCCGACGCACTGTCAACGCGCGGGGACGCCAACAGCTACACCGCCTTGATGGAACACAACCTGCAGGCCATCGCGGGCGCCGCGCCGTAAGGATTGCCGCCGCCCGCAAAGCGCCGGACAATCGCGTCATGGACCCCGCCGCACTGATCTTCGCCTTCGTTTTCGGCTTCTTCGCCCTCAAGACCGTCGACCAGCGCCGGCGCATCGCTCTGCTCGGCACCCACCTGCAGAAATACAGCCTCGAAAAGCACATGCAGACGCTGTCCGAGGGCTATCTGCGCGCCCTCGACGCCGACACCCCGGAGCGTCAGTCACAGATCTGGGAATTGATGCAGGCGACCGAGCGTGCCCTCGCCGACCAGCTTGAACGGCTGGCGCAGGAGATGGCGCGTCTTGACCCCGATCGCCTGCGGATCAGCCGGCTCCCCCTCGCCCTGCCCTGGGTGGACCGCCTCTTTCCCGGCATGGCCTTCGATCTGCGCGACGCGCTCAGGCTCCACGCCCGCGGCATCGCCCGCGCCATCGAGGACCAGCCGGGTCGCAGCGCCAGGGACAAGGCCTTCACCGTGCTGGCCGAGATGTACCTGTTCCAGCACACCTGCCACTGGTTCTGCCGTTCCAGGACGGTGGCCTCGGCGCGCTTGCTGGCGCGCCACAAGACCGCCTACGTGCAGGTTATCGCCGCCGTGTCGCCCGACACCCGCCGCGACTACACCGCGCTGACCGCCGGCTGACTACACCGGCAGGCTGTCCAGCGCGGCATACACCGCCTTGAGCCACGCCTTGACCCGCTGGCGCTCCATCATGCCGAGCGCGGCGGGGCCATTGCGGACATTGGCCGCCGCCCAGAAGCTGAGGTTGGCGCGGTCAATCTTGCGCATGCTGCCTTCGTGCAGCTCGGGCACGTCGATGACCCGGGCGCCCAGCGCCGTCGCATCGGCCAGCGCGGCGGACTGGTCGAGTTGCGAGAAATCGCTGCCGCGGCCATGGTTCCGCACCACGAAGTAGTTCGGACCGGCGTGGTAGGTGTCGACCAGCGTCCTGAGCAGGCTCACCGAATCGGCGCCGGCGTCGGCCACATGCCAGAAGTTGACCGCCACCTCCAGCTCCTGCATCAGCGCCATCACGTCCGAATCCTTGATCCAGCGCGCCACCGGCTTGGCGGTTTGCGCGGCGAGGTCGACGATCACGCTGTGCGGGCCTTCGCCCTCCTCAGTCTCCTCGAACACGCTGGCGATCAGGTCCAGCCCTTCGTAGGTATCGACCACCACCGGCGCGGCGTAGTCGGCGTAGAAACGCAGGAAGGAGGTATGCGAGCGGTCGGTATCGAAGCCGGTGAACGCGCGGTCGCGGTCGATGAAGTATTGCGCCAGCACGCGGGCCATCACGGATTTGCCCACGCCGCCTTTTTCGCCGCCGATGAAGTTGATTGAGCGCATGTTGTGTCCTGAAAAAGGGTTGAGGGGGTTGCCCACGGAATGAAGGCAAAAATCATACCCGCATCTGGAGAAACGTGAGCACCGACGGCGTCTTCCGCAAAAACAAACGCGGCCGAAGCCGCGTTCGATCGCGTCGTGCCCGCGCTCAGCGACGACGGCGCGCCACCTGCCCGAGCAGACCGAGGCCGGCGAGCATCATCGCCCAGCTTTCGGGCTCCGGCACCGGCGCCAGGGCGTACAGCGTGGTGGTGCTGGACACTTCGTTGGCCACCGCCAGGAACAGACTGCCGCCAAAGGCAAAAGCCTTCAGCCCTTCGGGCGACACATCGCCGACGCCGACGATCATGTCGATGAAGCTGGCGTTGGCCGGATCGGTGATGTCATACATCGCGATCGCGCTGCTGGTGGTGCGTTCCAGCCCGATGAAGGCGATGGTGCGGCCATCGACTTCGAGCAGGCTCACCCCTTCGGGCTCCACGCCCTTGTTGTCGCTCCGGCCGTCGTCATAGATGCCGCGGGCGATCGCTTCCGCGTCGAGCTGGTTGCCGGAGTCGAACACCTGGTTGCCGTTGGCGTCCCAGATCGAGAACGAGCGCGCGCCAAAGGCCACCAGATCGCTGGCGCTGGAATCGAGGGTGGAGATGGTCATCCGCGCCAGATCGCCGCTCACGCCCAGGCTGCTCGCACGCGCTTCGTCGCTCTCGTCGGCGCGGGCATCGCCCTCGTTGGCGCTGACGATGTAGGTCTGCCCGCCGGCGGAGTAGCTGGCGATGGCGTCGGGCTGATAGAGCCCACGCACGGCAACGCTGCGCAGGGCGATGGTGCTGTCACGGTCGTTGGGGTCGATCGCGTTGCCGGACTGCGAAAAATCCTTGGTACCCAGCGCCGCCACCGAAGTGAAACTGTTGGTGTTCAGGTCCAGCGTGGCGATGGCATTGGCTTCCTGCAACGCGACGAAGGCGGTGTTGCCACCGGGCGCCACCGCGATGTACTCGGGCTCGATGTCGGCCAGCGTGGTCGAACGCACACCGCTCGGGAGGGTGACACCGCCGAAACCGGCAGTGGCCACCGTCGGGGTCACGGCGTTGCGGGTGGCCACCTCGATGATCGAGACGCTGCCCATCGGGTCGACGCCATCCTTGGCCTCGCCCTCGTTGGCCACCAGCAGACGCGAGCCGTCGGCGGTGAAGGTCACCATGTCGGGCAGTGCCCCGGTGGCGACCACGCCGTCGGCGGCGAAGGTGGTGGTGTTGAAGAAATGCACCGCGCCCGGATTGGTGATCGTCGGCGCCGCCACCGCCACCGCGGCCAAGCCGTTGAAAATGCTCACACTATTGGCCGCGCCAAAGGCGCTCAGGTCGAGGTGGGTCTGCAGCGCGCCGGTGCTCAGGCTGAGCACATCGATCCCGCCCTCGCTGGTCACCCACAGCGTCTGGGTGCTGCTGTCGAAATCGACGATCTCGGCGCCGATGCTATGGCCGGTGGTCCACAACTGCGACCAACCCAGACTGGGCGGGACGACCGCGGTGGTGGCAAAGGCTTGGCCAGCACACAGACCGGCGGCGGCCAGCGTGGCGATGGCGAGGGGTTTCAACGTCATGGTCTGATCCTTGTCGGTTCTGGTTTTCGGCGTCCGCAGCACGCGCGGCGCACACCAGCGCAAGGATGGCCGTGGCATGTTACTGCGGCGTGACAGCCCCCCGACCGGCCAGCCGGTGCGACACCGCGAAAGCGACCGCGCCCAGCGCCAGATGCCCCGCCATGCCCAGACTCATCTGCGCCACGCTGCCCCACAGCAGGGGCGCGGTGAGCGCGGCGGTGAGGGTGTTGAGGAGCATCTGCAGAAAACTCTGGCAACTGGCGGCGAGCCCGCGCCGCGCCGGAAAGCGGTCCAGCGCGATCAGGCTCAGGCTGGGCATCGCCAGCGCCATG
Source organism: Rhodocyclaceae bacterium (assembly GCA_020446005.1). Lineage (GTDB taxonomy): Bacteria > Pseudomonadota > Gammaproteobacteria > Burkholderiales > Rhodocyclaceae > Nitrogeniibacter. The sequence continues at coordinate 5,288 of JAGRFO010000121.1, forward strand.
CCGAAGGTGTAGAGCGGAATCGGCAGCACCGACCCCGGCAGGCCCGGCGCGCCGAACTGGTGGAGAAGCACGTTGCCCGCCGCCGCCAGCCCCATCAGCGCAAAGCCGGTGCTGATCGTGCGCGCGTTGCTCCATGCACCGGCCATCCGCCCCGACAGCCAGGCGCCACTCATCATCCCGACCATCGCTGGAATGAACAGCCAGCCGAAATCCTGTGGTGTCAGCCCGAGGTGGGTGACCAGAAAGGTCGGCGCGGACAGCACGTAAAGGAAAAATCCGTTGAAGTTGAAGGCCACCGCTGCGGTCACGCACAGGAACACCGGGTCGCGCGCGACCGCCAGATAGGCGCGCGCCAGCGAGGCCGGATGCAGGCTCTGGCGCTGGTCCGGCGGCAGGGTCTCGGGCAGGGCGCGGGCGCTGACGATCAGCAACGCGAGGCCGAACAGGGCGAGGAACACGAACACCGCGCGCCACGAGGCCAGCGCCAGAATCCAGCCGCCGATGATCGGCGCCACCGCCGGCGCGAGAGCGAACATCATCATCACCTGCGACATCACGCGCTGCGCCTGCGCGCCCTCGAACACATCGCGCACGATCGCCCGGCCCACCACCATCCCCGCCCCCGCGCTCATCCCCTGCAGCGCACGGCCGAACCACAGCCAGTGGATCGACGGCGCCGCCGCGCAACCCAGCGAGGCCAGCGCAAACACCGCCATCGCCACCAGAATCACATTGCGCCGGCCGAAACGATCGGCCAGTGCGCCGTGCCACAGCACCATGAAGGCGAACGGCCCCATGTAGAAGCTGAGCGTGAGCTGAACGTCGTAGGCGCTCGCCCCCAGCCCGGCGCCGATGTCGTGAAAGGCGGGCAGATAGGTGTCGATGGAGAACGGCCCGATGGCCGCCAGCGCCGCCAGAATGGCGGCCAGATAGCGATGCGTTGCCGGCATGGAAGGCACACACAGAAAGACAAAGGGCGAGTCTACCCGCCCGCCCGCCTCAGCGCGTGGCGAGCGCCCGCCGGTACTGGATCGCCTCGGCCAGATGCACGCGGTCGATCACCGCCGCGCCGGCCAGATCGGCGATGCTGCG
>JAGRFO010000122.1 GCA_020446005.1 Rhodocyclaceae bacterium
ACCATCAACGTGCCCGACACCGTCGGCTACAACGTGCCCGAGCAGTTCGCCGACACCATCGCCAAGCTGATCGCCCGCGTACCCGACGCCGACAAGGTGGTGTGGTCGGTGCATTGCCACAACGACCTCGGCCTCGCCGTCGCCAACTCGCTGGCCGCGGTGCGCGCCGGCGCGCGCCAGATCGAATGCACGGTCAACGGGTTGGGCGAACGCGCCGGAAACGCCTCGCTCGAGGAAGTGGTGATGGCGGTGCGAACCCGCCGCGACATCTTCCAGTGCGACACCCGCATCGACACCACCCAGATCGTGCCGGCCTCCAAGCTGGTGTCGGGCATCACCGGTTTTCCGGTGCAGCCGAACAAGGCGATTGTCGGCGCCAACGCCTTCGCCCACGAGTCCGGCATTCACCAGGACGGCGTGCTCAAGCACCGCGAAACCTACGAGATCATGCGCGCCGAGGACGTCGGCTGGAGCGCCAACAAGCTGGTCATGGGCAAGCACAGCGGCCGCAACGCCTTCCGCAGCCGCTTGCTCGAACTGGGCGTGGTGATCGAATCCGAGGCGCACCTGAACCAGGCCTTCGCACGCTTCAAGGAACTGGCCGACAAGAAGCACGAAGTGTTCGACGAGGACTTGCAGGCGCTGATTTCCGACGAAGCGGTGACGCCGGAACTGGAGCACTACCGCCTGGTGTCATCGAGCTTCCGCTCGGAGACCGGCGAGACCCCGAGCGCCGCGTTGACGCTGTCGATGGGCGATCAGGAGACGCGCGCCGAGTCGACCGGCTCCGGCCCCGTCGACGCCGCCTTCAAGGCGATTGAAACGGTGGTCAAGAGCGGCACCGAACTGCTGCTCTACTCGGTGAACGCGATCACCACCGGCACCGACGCGCAGGGTGAGGTGACGGTGCGGCTGGCGCGCGACGGCAAGATCGTCAACGGCCAGGGCGCCGACACCGACATCATCGTCGCCTCCGCCAAGGCGTACCTGAACGCGCTCAACAAGCTCCACGGCAAGTTCGAGAAGCTCAACCCGCAGGTCTGACCTTAGACCGAGCCCGCCTTGCGCTGCCGTGACGGCGCCGTGAGGCGGGCATACATCACCATGCAGAAGAAGGCCGCGACGGTGAGCGCGATCTCGATCCGCGCGAGCAGCGCCACGCCGCCAGGGTCGCCGGCGCGCACCACGCCTTCGGCAAAGTACAGCAGCACGAACATGCTGCCCCACTGGTAGGTGTAGCGCCGCCCGTAAAGGATGCCGAACAGCGGCACCAGCAGCGGCGCCGCCTTGAGGGTGAGCCACGAGCCGGTCGGGCGCAGCGGCGCTAGCCAGGCCTCCCACGCCACGCACAGCGCGATCAGCGCGCACCACAGCACCGAGGTGAGAACCACCAGCCGCTTCTCGCTCATCGCGCCGCCTCCAGCGCCAGCGCGGTGCGCGCCAGTCGCTCGCCCTGCACCAGTGCGAGATGTTTTTCCTCCTCGCTCAACTGCGGGTCGCCGTCATGGCCGGACACATGGGAGACGCCGTAGGGCGTCCCGCCCGTACGTGTATTGGACAACGCGCGCTCGGTAAATGGCAGCCCGATCACCACCATCCCGTGATGTATCAGCGGCAGCATCATGCTCAGCAGCGTGCTCTCCTGACCGCCGTGCATGCTGCCGCTCGACGTAAACACGCAGGCCGGCTTGCCCACCAGCGCGCCATTGACCCACGGCCCGACCGTGCCATCGAGAAAGTATTTCATTGGCGCCGCCATGTTGCCAAAGCGCGTCGGACTGCCCAGCGCCAAACCGATGCACGCCTCCAGATCGGCGATTTCAACGTAGGGCGGACCGGCTTCGGGGATGCTGTCCTCCACCGCCTCGCACACCGCACTCACCGGCGGCACGGTACGCACCCGCGCTGCCACCCCTGGCACCCGCTCGATCCCGCGCGCAATGCACTCGGCCAGCGCATGCACGCTGCCCTTTCGGCTGTAATACAGCACCAGCACTTCTTTCATGGTCGACTCTCTGATCGCAATCGCGCGATTATCCCAGAAACCGCCCCGCGGCACGCCCGGGCCGGTTTGGGGATTGTAGCGCCGCCGGCATACACTGCCGACACCGACTGCCTCGACCGCCCGTCCCATGCACTTCGCGCATATTCGAGACTTCCTGATCCTGCTCGGCCAGCGCTTCGTCGCCACGCGCTGTCCGCAAGCCGCGGGCAGCCTCGCCTTCACCACCTTGCTGGCGATCGTCCCGCTGCTCACGGTGGCGATCGCGGTGTTTGGCAACTTCCCGGCGTTCGCACAACTGGGCGACAACCTGCGCGACTTCCTGCTCGACCACCTGCTGCCCGAAACCGCGGGCAAGATCGTGGCCACTTACGCGCTCGAATTCACCGAAAAGGCCGGCAACCTCACCTTCATCGGCTCGCTGCTGCTGATCGTCACCGCGCTGCTGCTGATGCTCACCATCGACGCCACCCTGAACACCATCTGGGGGGTGCGCCGCCCGCGACCGCTGTTGGCGCGCATCACCATCTACTGGGTCGCGCTCACCGCCGGCCCGCTGCTGCTGGGCGGATCGATCGCCGCCACCAGCTATCTGATCAGCATCTCGCTGGGGATGGTGAATGATCCGCCCTGGCTGCGCTTGATCTTGTTCCGGATGCTGCCGGTGGTCCTGCTCGCCGCGCTGTTCACCTTCCTGTACCTGAGCATCCCCAACCGCCGGGTCAATCCCGGCCATGCCGCTATTGGCGGCACTGCCGCGGCGCTGATTTTCGTCGCCATGCAGCGCGGGCTGGGCCTGTATTTCGCCAATTTTCCGGCCTACACGCTGATCTACGGCGCGTTCGCCACCCTGCCCATTTTCCTGTTGTGGCTGTACCTGTCGTGGGTGGCGATCCTGCTCGGCGCGATCCTCGCCGCCACTTTTCCGGCCTACCTCACCCGCATTCGCGCCCTGCCCGACTTTCCCGGCGCGCAGGCCTACGGCGCCCTCTTGATCCTCAAACATCTGGCCGACGCGCAACGCGAGGGCCGCACCGAGGACGCCGAAACCCTGTTTCGCCGGGCGCGCCAGACCAACGCCTCCGGCGAAGCACTGCTCGATGCGATGCTCGAGGCCGGTTGGGTGGCGCGCTCGGATGAGCAAGCCTGGCTGCTCGCCCGGCGCATCGACGACATCCGTCTGGCGGATGTCCTCAGGCGCTTCGCGCTGGCGCCCGAGCCGCTCGACGCGCTTACCGACGATCCGCTCGCGCCGCGCGCCCGCGCCCATTTTGCGCACATGCTGGCGCACGGCGACATGCCGCTGTCGGCGCTGCTACCACGGCTCGACGCAACACCGGCGGATTAAAGCGGGTACGGATCGTATTCGAACTGGAACAGCTCGACGTTGGCGGTCTGCATGTCGAGGCTCAGCAGGCGCCCCTGCGCGACGTAGATTCGCTCGCTCTCGTGCACCAGCAGAAAACGGCGCGAGTGAGAGGCGCCCGCCGGCCCCAGAATGGCCTGATGGCGCCGCACCCCCGCCAGCGGCGGCAGCACCAGCGCCGGCAGCATCTCGCCCGGTGCCTTGCTGCCCCGAAAACCGATGCGCACCGGGGTGGCCGCCGAGCTGATCACCTGCAGGCCGATCTCGACCTGTTCGGGCGAATCCGACCGCACCCAGCGCACCACACACACCGACCAGGGCAGATGCGGCTCGCGACGCAGGGCCAGCGCCATGCCGGCCGACAGCGAACCGGTGTCGGCCTCGACATTCATGATCGCGTAGCCGCCCGGGCTTTCATTGATCACCCGCCACTTGACGACCTGGGTGGCCGCCTCACCGGCGTGCTTGAGCCGCCACACCGAACGCAAACCGACGCACACGTCGACGTCGTACTGCCGGCGGCGGCGATTGTGTTCGCGCCGCGGCGGCATCGCCCAGCGCTCGCGCAATGAGCGCAGCAGCTTGGCGATGTCGGCCAGCGGCAGGCCGGCCGGCAGGTCCGCCACATCCCCGTCGGGGATGGCATCAGCCGACTGGGTGAGCACTTCTTCGAGCTGTTCGAGATGCGCCGTCGCGCCACGCGCCAGCTCGGCAGCAGAAAAATACAGCAAGCCATCGACCTGGGGCGGCGCGCGGCGCACCGTGGCAATCGGTCCGGCATCCTGCGCGGGGTCGATCCAGTAGTCCCAGGTTTCGATCTCGGTGCGCGGCTGGACCGACAACTCGGCATGCCGGGCCGCGTGATCAAGGTAGCGCGCCGTCCATTCCAGCTCGCGCGCGGTCAGCGCCTCGGGCTGCGCCGCCGCCAGCGAGAGCAGGCGCTTGTAGGCGGCCTGTACCGGCCCGTGCGGCAATTCGGCCGGCAGCGTGGTCGTGCCCACTTTGGCGTTCGCCAGATGAAAAATCCGGTGCGCCTCGGTCCACACCCCACCCCGCGGCGCGCCGCCCTTCAAGCCCGCCAGCCACAGCGCATCGGCCAGCAAATCGAGCGCCTGGGTGGCCAGCACCTCGGGACGCCGACTTTGGGTCAGCACCCCGCTGTCGGGATTGGACATCACCCGGATATAGCCCTTGGCGAGCATCAGCACGGAACATTCGAGCTCACTGGCGGCGTTGAACAGGTCGGCAGGCAGGGGCAGCGCCCGCTCGATCAGACGCGGCACCAGCATCTCGCGCACATCGTAGAAGCGCATCGCGAACAGTTCCAGCCCGCGGCGCAGCTGCACGGCCGTCAGCGAGGCCGACAGCAGGGCATCGAGCATGGCCGACAATTCGGGCAGATCGGTGACGGGGTCGGCCGACGGCTCGCCGGCCAGCCAGGCGAGGATGGGCGCAGCGGGTCCGGCCTCCTTGATCTGCATGTTCGACATGGTGTGGGCGTCCGTCATGGCGCGGAGGAATGCTTCATTCTAAAGAAAATTGAGCGCCTTCTGGCACAATGCCAGCCTTTGCGCTGATTCACACGTTGGAAGACAGCGGATAATAGCGCCCAATTCTGACGCCGGATGCCTACTCATGACCAACACGTCGACTGATGACCTCCGCTCCCACAAATCCATCCCCCCGGCAGAACGCCTGATCGTTGCGCTCGACGTTGATGACGCGCAGACCGCGCGCGATCTGGTCACCACGCTGGGCGACAGCGCCGGCTTCTACAAGATCGGCATGGAACTGTTCATGGCCGGCGGCTATTTCGAGCTGCTCGACTGGCTCGTCGCACAAGACAAGAAAGTGTTTGTCGACCTCAAGTTCTTCGACGTGCCCGAAACCGTGCGCGGGGCGATTCGCGCCCTGTCGAGTCGTGGCGCCACCCTCGCCACCATCCACGGCAACCAGTCGATCATGGAAGCGGCGGTCAAGGACAAGGGCGCGCTCCAGGTGCTCGCCGTCACCGCCCTGACCAGCCTCGACCAGGGCGACCTGGACGACCTCGGCTTTCAGTGCTCGGTCGAACAACTGGTCTTGTCGCGCGCCCGCCGGGCGCTCGAAACCGGCATCGACGGCATCGTCTCGTCGGGTCTCGAAGCGCCGATGATCCGCCGCGAACTTGGCAACCGGCTGCTGGTGGTCACCCCCGGCATCCGTCCGGTCGAGAACAAACCGGCCGACGACCAGAAACGCACCGTCGACGTCGCCCAGGCCTTCCGCAACGGCGCCGACTACATCGTGGTCGGCCGACCGATCCGCAACGCCGCTGATCCGCGCCGCGCCGCGCAGGACATCCAGCGCACAATCGCCTCGGTCTTCCCCGACCAAGGCTGAACGATATTGTTTTTTCTGGGTAAATCACTTAAGATTTCGCCCTTTTTCGATTCTTCATCAGGACGAACCCGATGGTTGTCATCCGCCTTGCACGCAGCGGCGCCAAGAAGCGCCCCTTCT
>JAGRFO010000123.1 GCA_020446005.1 Rhodocyclaceae bacterium
CGCCCATGAAGCAGGTCACCAGCGGTTTGTCGGCGGTGCGTTCTTCCTCGATGATCGCCTCGGCGACAGCGGTCGGGTTGGTCATCGCCTGCGGGGTGAGCATCACCAGCACGCCGTCGACGTTCGGCCCCTCGAGTACCGCCTTGACCGCCGCGCGGTAGCGATCGACGTCGGCGTCGCCGAGCAGGTCGACCGGGTTGCCATGCGACCAGGTGGCGGGCAGGGCGTCGTTGAGCTTGGCGATGGTGCCTTCCGACAACTGCGCCAGCGGAATTCCCAGGTCGGCCGCGCGGTCGGCCGCCATCACGCCGGGGCCGCCGCCGTTGGTGACCACCGCGAGGCGGTTGCCGCGCGGGCGGAAATGCGAAAACAGGGCGTTGGCGGCGGCGAACAGCTGGCCCATGTTGTAGAGCCGGATCACGCCGGCGCGGCGCACCGCGGCGTCGAACACCGCGTCCTCGCCGATCAGCGCGCCGGTGTGACTGAGCACCGCCCGGGAGGCTTCCGGATGGCGGCCGACCTTGATCAGCAGCACCGGCTTGATGCGCGCCGCGCCGCGCAGGGCGCTCATGAAACGGCGCGCGTCGCGCAGGCCTTCGACGTACAGGAAAATGCTCTCGGTGCGGGGGTCGGAAATCATGTATTCGAGCGCTTCGCCGAAGTCGATATCGCTCGACGAGCCCAGCGACACCACCGTCGAAAAGCCGATGTTGTTGGGCCGCGCCCAGTCCAGAATCGCGCTGCACAGCGCGCCGGACTGCGAGATCAGGCCGATCGAGCCGGGCAGCGCGCGGCCTTGCGCGAAGGTGGCGTTGAGCCCCAGATCGGGCCGCATGATGCCCAGACAGTTGGGTCCGAGCAGACGGATGTGGTGACGCCGTGCGGCGTCGATCATCGAGCGCTCGAGCATCGCCCCGCGGCGGCCGGATTCGGAGAAACCGGCGGTCAGCACGATCACGGCCTTGACGCCGGCGCGACCGCAGGCGTCGATGATGGCGGGAATCTTTTGCGCGGTCAGCGCGATGACCACCAGATCGAGTCGCACCGGTACGTCCTCGACGGTCTTGTAACACGCGACGTCGTGGACTTTCTTGTGTTTGGGATTGATCGCGAACAGGCGGCCCTTGAACCCGGCGTCGATCATGTTGCGCAGCACCAGGCCGCCAATCGAGATGTCGCGTTCGCTGGCACCCAGGATGCCGACCGACTTGGGTTCAAAGAGGGGGGTCAGGTAATGTTTTTCTTTCATGTTCCTGTTCCATGCCCGGTCGTTTCGGGGCGTTGGGCAATATCAAATATAGTGCAGTGCAACATAGTCGATCATGATACAGGGCATTTGTGACGCCTTGTTCTCGACCGGTCGTGAATTTATTGTTGCCGGCCGGCGGGTTCAGTGTCCAATCGTGAAGCAGAAGCGCGCGCCGTTGCCGGGGGACGAGTCGGCGCTGATCACGCCGCCGTGGCGCTGGACGATCCGTGCCACGGTGGCCAGCCCGATGCCCGATCCGGCGTGTTCGTTGCCGGCGTGCAGCCGGTAGAAAGGCTGAAACAGGTTGGCGGCGTAGGCCATGTCGAAGCCGATGCCGTTGTCTTCGACGCAGAAACTCACCGTGTCGTCCTCGCGCGTGGCGTAGAAGGCGATCCGTGTGACCTCCTGCCCCGAGCTGAATTTCCATGCATTGCGCAGCAGGTTCTCGAGCACTACCCGCATCAGCGCGCGATCCGCGCTGGCGGTGAGGCCGAGGGCGATGTCGGTTTCGAGGCGGCGCCCGGGGTCTTCCTGACGGATGTCGTCGATGATCGTGCTGACCATCAGGCTCAGGTCGAGGTTTTCGCGGCGCAGGGTCTGGCGGGTCAGGCGGGCGAGTTCGATCAGGTCGTCGATGAGCTGCGCCATGCGCGCTGTGGCGCTGCGGATGCGCTTGAGGTAGGCGGTGGAGGTGGGGTCGAGGGCGGGGCCGAGATCTTCCTGCAGGATCACCGAAAAGCCGTCGATGGCGCGCAAGGGGGCGCGCAGGTCGTGCGACACGGAGTAGGAGAAGGCCTCCAGCTCGCGGTTCGAGGCCTCCAGTTCCGCGGTACGGGCGCGCACCCGTGCTTCCAGTTCCTTGTTGATGTTCTTCAGGGTGAGCTCGGCCACCTTGCGTTCGGTGATGTCGTCCATCGACCCCATCGCCCCCAGCGCGTCGCCATCGCCGCTGACCATCAGGCGCGCATGCACCTCCAGCCAGCGGATTTCGCCGGTGGTGGTGCGGATGCGGACCTCGCATTCGCACAGGCTGAGCGCGCCGGAGAAGATCAGGGCGATGCGCTCGCGGGTTGCGCGCCGGTCGTCGGGGTGGAGGTAGTCCAGCAACGGACGCCCCAGGGCGTCCTCGGTGGCATGCCCGGTGACGTGCTGCCATGCCTGGTTGAGAAACAGAAAGCGGCCTTGCGCATCGATCTGGAAAATGACCTCGTTGACCGATTCGACCACTTCGCGGTAGCGGGTGCGGCTCTCGTTGAGCGCGCGCTCGGCCGCCAGCCGCTCGGAGATGTCGCGCACCACCGACAGCACCGCCGGTCCGTCATCGAACTGCACCACCACGCTGGTGGTTTCGACATCCACCGCGCCGCCGTCCTGGCGCTTGAAGCGCAACTGCTCGCGTGGAATCAGGGTGCCTGGCTGCGGGTCGGCCTGCAGGATGGCCGGGCGCGGATGGGGGCGCTCCCAGAAAGTGTCGAGCTTTTGCCCGACCAGCGCCTCCGCGCTGTCGACCCCAAAAATGTTCGCCGCCGCCCGATTGCCGAACAGGAGCACCCCGGCGCGGTGCAGGATGATCCCGTCGGGCGAGACATCCACCAGCCGGCGGTAGCGCTCGGCGATGGCCTTGCGGTCCTGCTCGGAAGCGATCCGCGGGGTGATGTCCTGAAACACCGCGATCGCCCCCTTGAGCGCCCCGTCCGCTTCGCGCAGCGCGCTGACCGTGACGTTGGCCCAGATCTCGCGCCCCGAGGCCTGCCGGTAGCGCTGTTCGCGGACGTAGCTGTCGTAGCGTCCGCTGCGCAGTCCCTCGAACATGGCCTGGTCGGTTTTACCGTCCTCGGGGAGGGCCAGATCGCTGATGTGGCGATTGACGAGCGCATCCTCCGGATAACCGAGGAGGCGGGTGAAGGCCGGGTTGAAGCGCCGGCAACGGCCTTCGGCATCAATGTTGAGCAAGCCCTGAGGGGCCAGCTCGAAGGTGGTCCGATAGCGGTTTTCGCTGGCTTTGAGCGCCATCAGGGTGTGCTGTTCGCGAGTCACGTCGCGCGCCACCCCGCGATAGCCGGTGAACCGCCCGGCGGCGTCGAAGACCGGCCGGCCGGCCACCGAAAACCAGATTTCCTGCTCCCCGGCCATGCGCCGGTAGATGAAGTTGTCGAACGGCTCATGGCGCTGGAGCGTGGCGACGTGCGCCGCCCAGTTCGGCGCGTCGGGGGTCGCGCGGGCCAGCGCCCAGCGGGTCTGGCCGATCACGTTGGCGCCGACGCGCTGCTGCGGATTGTTGGGACTGGTGATCAGATGGGTGAAGCAGAAATTCGCATCCTGCTCCCAGTACCAGTCGAAGAAACTCTCGATCAGGGTGCGGTAGCGCTCTTCGCTGGCGCTCAGGTGGCGTTCGGCGTTGACCCGCGTGGTCACATCCCGGCCCACCCCGCGATAGCCGGCAAACGCGCCGTCCTCGAACAGTGGGCGCCCGCGGAACTCGAGATGGCGCACCGCGCCGGCCAGATCGCCGCGGCTGGAGATCAGCGTGAATGGCGCGTGGCGCTCCAGCAGCGCGCGGTGTTCGGCCCACTGGCCGTCGGTCATCGGTTCCGCTTCCAGCTCCCATTGCGTGCGGCCGATGTAATCGTCGGCATTCATGTTGGCAATGCTGCGGATGCCGCTGCTGACCAGAGTGAAGCGATGCGAGGTGTCGGTCTCCCACAGCCAGTCGCTGGACAGCTCGATGAAGTCCATCAGCCGCGACTGGTTGAATTCGGTCACCCGGGTGGTGAGTTGCGCCTGCGCCAGCGCGCGGCGGTAGTGGATGATCGCCCGCGCGGTCAGGCCAACCACCCCGATCCCCAGCACCCATGCCAGCGTCTTGGTGAGCAGTCCCCAGGTGTCGGTGCTGGCCGGCGCAGCGCCGGTGGCGCTGGCGGTGGCTGGCGAGATCATGCTGGCAGCGTGGCTGGGCGCGCCGGTCGGGTCGGGGACCTCATGCGCCGTCCACCACTGCACGCCGAGCACCAGCAAGGCCACCAGCGCGACCGCCGCCAGCAGCACGGAGCCATACAGAAGCCGCCGGGAGGCGTCAGGGCGTTCGGCGCTGTCAGAATGGGTCGCGTTGTTCCTCAAGAACACTCCGATACGTGCGCGATGAGTCAAGCGGTGCGAGGGCCGGATGGCGCGGGGCCCGTGAGGTTTTACGGCGAATATGCGGCAAAACTGAATCATACCCGCCCCCCGGCAGCGGCTGTGTCCTGCCGCCGACCCGACGCGGGGCGGAGATGCCGATAAAATGCAGCGATCCGTCTTCAGGAGCGTCGGCCTAACATGAATGTCTTGTCTTTCTTTGCGATGAGCGTGACGCCATGAGCATCTCGTCGGCGCATGGCGCCGGGGCGCCGTCGGCGTGGGTGATGCGCTTTGCGCCGCAGATCGCGGTGGGCGGGCGGGTGCTGGATCTGGCCTGTGGGCGCGGGCGGCACAGCCGCGCGCTGGGGGCGCGGGGCTGCGTGGTGGTGGCGGCCGACCGCGATGGCGAGGGCCGGGTCGTCGCGGTCCGGCTGCTCCTCAACCCGG